>NZ_JBBMEI010000111.1:0-7482 GCF_040096655.1 Blautia intestinihominis
TAGTGACAAAGAAAGCAACTTATACAGCAACAGGCGTGAAGACTTATACCTGTACGGTCTGCGGTACAAAGAAAACAGAAACGATTCCGAAACTGAAACACACACCGAAATATGTTTGGAAGACTGTTTCAAAAGCAACGGTATTCCAGCCGGAGAAACAGACCGGATACTGTGTATACTGCAAACACACACAGACCAGATACCATGGAAGCAAGCTCAAAGCAACGATCAAACTGAATGTATCTTCCATCACCCTGCAGAGAAAACAGGCAACAAAGAGAGTCAGAGTAAGCATGGCAAACGGAGACTCCATCAGATCCTGGGTTTCCACTAACACAAAGATCGTGACCGTAGACAGAAACGGCCTGATCAGAGCGCAGAACCGTAACGGAA
Organism: Blautia intestinihominis; assembly: GCF_040096655.1. NCBI lineage: Bacteria > Bacillati > Bacillota > Clostridia > Lachnospirales > Lachnospiraceae > Blautia > Blautia intestinihominis. Next base: position 394 of record NZ_JBBMEI010000111.1, read on the forward strand.
GTGCGAAGATCATCGTAACCTTAAAGAGTGGAAAGAGAGCTACTCTGAATGTCAAAGTTCAGTCCGGCAAAGTCACCACTACAAAGATCAGTGGTCTGAAATCTTCCATGACTCTCAAAAAAGGCCAGAAGACAACACTGAAACCAGTGATCAGCCCGCTGACCTCCACAGACAAAGTAACTTACGCAACATCAAATAAAAACATTGCAACAGTTTCTTCCGCTGGCATTATCGTAGCCAAAAAGAAAGGAACCGCAAAGATCACAGTGAGATCCGGAAAGAAATCTTATGTGATCAAAGTAACTGTTAAATAAACCAGTATATATAACGTCATTCAGACCGGAGCCATCTGCAGGCTCTGGTCTGTTTTTATCTGCCCAGAAGGTTATATTAAATATAGAAGAGATGAAATTTACATTTGATTTCTGCGGTTCTATAATAATGCTCGAAAGGGGCGGTATTATGAGTACCATATTTCCAAGAGAAGAAAAAGCAGAGCAGATTTTTGACAGAATTCTTACAAACCCAAATGCCTGCGAGCGGTTAAAAAACACCTTCTTTGAGGCGATACCATCCGCAGAAGAAAGCGAAGGTGCCGGGACAGACATTCCGGGAACGGTTTTTGCGGCGGCTTTGTTCAATGCCTATGAGAATAAGGATCTTTCCGCTTTTCTCATGGCAGTCTGTAACAACAGCGTTTTTGACCTTCTGAGGAATTCTTTTCTGATTCCGATACGGTTCAATGACAAAGGTGTGGAGAATCCGGTTCTTCTCACAGATGATAAAGGAAATCTTCTGAATGAATTCAAAAATCATCTTTACGAGAAAAAATACAAAATGTTCCACAAACTTTATGAAGAGCAGGATGAAATACCGGATTATCAGATGTATATGGCAGATGGATTCCGGGAAAATCACAGTTATACAGACAGTGGTGAAATCGTAACCGAAAAGATTTCAAAACACACAGGAATTCTCCTGATGTTCCGTTTTCCGGAGTCCGTAAAGCTGGACATCAACGAGGACAGAATCTATGCAGTTGTGTGGGATTTCCTGATGCGTCTTCAGGAGGAACTGCCGCGTGCTCTGATGTACTATGGAGTCAGAGATGAGGAAGGCAGAGAAAAAAATACAGCCACGTTGGGAATTTTTCTCCCGTTTCATCATTTTGAGACAAAAATGGAAAAAAATATCGAGATTGCAAACGGTATCGGATTGGGATGCCGGGAACACATTCTGGCTGAAATAAACAGACAGGCGGGGAAGTGAAAACGATGCAGCAGATCATCAGAAAAAATCATATGGATATCGCCTGGCATGAATACACAGATGAAAACGGGGCAGATGTTCCGGTAACAGAGGCGAGTCTTACAGAAAAAGCATCCATCATCGGCCGTGTGGGAATCATGCTTCTGTCATGCGGAACCGGCGCATGGAGAGTCAGAAGCTCCATGAATACGCTGGCAGAAACCATGGGGATCACCTGTACGGCAGATATCGGCCTGATGTCGATCGAGTACACCTGTTTTGACGGCGAAAACGGCTTTACACAGTCACTGTGTCTTACCAATACCGGAGTAAACACTTCCAAGCTGAACCGGCTGGAGCATTTTATCCGGGAATTTGAAATCGAGGGAAAAGACATGTCTGGAGAGAAACTGCATTCTCTTCTGGATGATATCGAAAGAATACACGGACTGTATTCACCGGTCGTACTTGGATTTGCGGCGGCACTTGCATGCTGTGGATTTACGTTCCTGCTGGGTGGCGGTCCGATTGAGATGTTCTGCGCTTTTGCAGGAGCCGGGATCGGGAATTTCCTGAGATGCAAACTGACAAAGCATCATTTTACTCTGTTTCTCTGCATCGTTTCTTCTGTCTCTATGGCCTGTCTGGTCTATGCCGGATTTCTGAAGATCGGTGAGATATTGTTCAGTATTTCCATTCAGCATGAGGCGGGATACATTTGTGCCATGCTGTTTATTATTCCGGGATTTCCGTTTATCACAAGCGGAATTGACCTTGCCAAGCTGGATATGCGCTCTGGAACCGAGAGACTGATGTATGCGCTGATCATTATTCTGGTTGCAGCAATGTCCGCATGGATCATGGCACTGCTTCTGCATCTGAAGCCGGTTGATTTTATTAAATTCTCCCTGCCGGCAGAGATGTGGATCTTATGCAGGCTTGTAACCAGTTTCTGTGGAGTGTTCGGTTTCTCGATCATGTTCAACAGTCCGGTCCGGCTGGCAGCATCAGCAGGAGTGATCGGAGCGGCTGCCAATACGCTCCGTCTGGAACTTGCAGATCTGGCAGGAATGCCGCCTGCCGCTGCCGCATTCATCGGTGCGCTGACAGCCGGCCTTCTGGCATCCATGATAAAAAACAAAGTGGGTTATCCGCGAATCTCCCTGACGGTTCCCTCGATTGTTATCATGGTACCGGGGCTGTATCTCTACAGAGGCTTTTATAATCTTGGGATAATGTCACTTGCCACAGCCGCTTCCTGGTTCGCCGCCGCGATTCTGATCATAGCGGCTCTCCCCCTGGGACTCATCTTCGCAAGGATCCTGACCGACAGAACCTTTCGATATTGTACCTGATTCGCCAAAACTCCCCCGGTCAGATACAGAAAAACGTAATAAATAAAACGAAAATGCATGAAAGTATCGTCCCTTTTTTCGAAAAAAGCAAGAATTAATATAGAAAAAATTGACGCTTTCAGACAGAAATGCTATAATAGGCTCAACGACATAACCAGGCGTGGTCTGACCGGAGACGGTCAGTTTGTGGAAATCCGGTGCGATTCCGGAACTGTTTTTGCTGTGTGAGATATTGACGCGGAGATATTTTAAGTCGGCATTACCAGCGCGTTGTATAGGACAGAGACTCATCTATATTATGAGACTCTGTTTTTTGTTGCCAAAAATAATTCACAAAAGGAGGAGCAAAGTGAAGAAAAAAGAACTTTTAAAGAGATTGTCGGCCATCTCCATGGCAGCGATGATGACAGTAACAGCGGTACCGGCGAATACCTTTGCTGCCGATATCGAATTCTCTGATGGAGAAGCAGAAACAGCAGAAGCACAGGAGGACAGTGCAGATATTTCTGTTGAAGAGGATACTGGCAGTGCAGAAGCGCAGACAGAGGACTTCCAGGCAGAAGAACCTTCTGGGGAAGCAGTAACTGTTAATGAGGAGAATGCGGACTTCTCAGCAGATGCGGAGGATGCTTTATTCAGCGATGGCGCAGAGGCAGTGGGAGATGCCGTTGATGATGCGAAAGTTGCAGCAGATGAGTATCTTAAAAACAATTATGTAGATAATAATAAGATTATCACAAGTGGTGGCGCCGGTGTTGTTAAAAGCCAGGATGGTCTTTCTTATTCAGTGGGACTTAAAATACCGACTAGTGGTAGTAAAATTAGTAGCCTGCGTTTTAAAACAGAGAGCTCTTCTTCAAATTACAGAGTGGGATGGTATATTAACAGTGACTGTCCATGGGTGAATATCGGAACAAAAAAACCTGCCAATCTTGGAAGTCTGAGTATTAACCGGCCAACAGCAGAGCAGGGAGCACAGAGCTTCCAAGCAACGCTGCGACTGTTTTCCGCTGATACATCGACCGATGTGATCAACGATGAAGCACAGGCCGCTTCAGCCGCTCTTGCAACCCAGGAATTTACCATTATCATAGAAGCAGCAGAACCGAACTATACTATGCGTATAAATGTAGTCGATGAGGAAGGTAATCTGATTCCGGATGCAATCGTAACACTGGAGAAAAACTGGAATGCAGTTGCTCCGAAAGCTGACGGCTCCTATGACATGGAAAAGGGTGCAGGATACAGCCTGACTGTCAAGAAAGACGGATACAACGACTACACAGAAAGCTATTTTACCTTCAATCCAACAGAGGTAAATACAGTAAAAACCGTTACACTGAAGAAAATCGTTACAAGAAACATCAGATTCAATGTGACCGACAAATCCGGCAATCCGGTCAATGGTGCTACAGTGAAAGTCAAAAAAGGATATTGGGATACGGTAAATCCGGAATCAGACGGAAGCTACAATCTCATAGATGGAACTTCCTACAACTATACCGTAGAAGCACCAAATTACAAAACTGCAAGCAGCTCCTTCACACCGTCCGGGGACCAGACCATTGATATTCAGCTGGAAAAAAATATTACAGATTATAATGTAAAATTCAATCCGGTAGACAATGACGGCAAAGCCATCGAGAATGCATCCATCAAGGTAACCTATGAAGAGGAAGATCCGTGGGATGAGGACGAAACAGAAACAATTGAGCTGAAAGCAAACGAAGATGGAAGCTACACCATGAAAAAAGGTGTGACCTACACCTATACTGTCAAAGCTTCGGACTACAAAGATGTAACAGCTACTTATACACCATCCGGTGATGACGAGAATGTATCCATTGATGTCAAAATGGTATCAAGCATTGACCCGGCAGATGTAGAAACCGTAAATGCCATCAAAGAGAAGTTTGACAAAGAAGTGGGAACACTCCGTCCGGATTTTGCATCCTGCAAGAATATCTGTGATCTTGTTAAGACCAAAATCGAGGCACTTGGCATGGATACAACAGGTGTGACGGTTTCTGTCAAATCCAGTGATGACCCAGACACCGTTGCAACAGATGGAACTATTCATTACTATGCACAGGCACCGAATTCATTTACAGCAGTCAATTCCAAAAATATAAACCTTGTTTTTGTATTCGAGAAGAATGGTGCAAAGGCAGAAACAGCTGAGAGCAGAGCAACCATCGGCTGGGATCGTGACTACTTTAATACACAGATGACAGCAGATCAGGAGAATCTTACCTGGGACAAGATCAAAGGTTCCAATACAGATGCGGCAGAAGTAACTTCAAATCTGACACTTCCACAGTGCATGAGCAGCAGTGTAAACACTGCATGGTCCAAGATTACATGGACATCCTCTGATGAAAGCGTAATCAGCTTCAAAGACACCGGCTGGGGTTCTCTGATTGATGCAAAAGAAGGTGTGGTTACTCCGCAGCAGGAAGATAAAGAAGTGACCCTGACAGCTACCTTTAATGCAAATGACAGACTGTTGAACGGATATGTAGAAAAAGTATCTGATTTTGCAACTTTGACAAAAGAGTTCAAAGTAACCGTCAAAGGTACCGGCATAACCAAACCTACCGAAGAAGAACTTCGGGCAATTCTTGACCAATATTATACAGCAGATAAGATTACAGACTCTAATACACAAGGAGCAGTTGATCTGGCAAACTGTACCTCAGATCTTCAGCTTCCGAGATACACGAGGATCACAGATGCGAATGGTGAAAATGTATTTAATAACAGAGAAATCACAGTAACTTCAGATAATGCGGCCATTACAATTTATGGTTACAGAGCTGCTGTAGATCGTTTTGCCTCTAATGATGATATTAACGCAAATCTGATCGTGACCTTTACCCGTGATGGAGTAACTGCGACCAAGAAGATTCCGGTTACAGTCAAAGCAATCACAGAGGCAGAAGTTCAGGATCAGTTAAATCTGATGGAACTGGCAAAGGCTCATTATTTTGACGGAATCAATGACGGACAGTATGCAGACAAAGATTCCATCACAGGAAATCTTCATCCATTCCAGGAAATGATTCTTGGAGAAGACGGAAATCCGAAATGGATCTATAATTTTGATGACAAGACCGGCAAGGGTATTATTCCGGACGATCAGTTTACAGATCCATGGGAAATGGAAGGTGCAGGATACAACAAATTCAAATCTTCCAATAATGCAGTAGTAGGACATGAGAACCTTGTTGTAACAAGAAGAGAAACCGACACACAGATTACGATTTCTTCTGTACTCAGCAGTGAACTTTACAGAGAAGCTGCTGCAAAACATCCGGATAATGCAGTCCTGCAGAAACTTTACAAACAGCCGGTTTCTGTAACCGTTACCATCAAAGGTACCAAATCCGCAGCAGAAGGTCTTCAGAAACTGATCAGTGAGGCACAGACACTTCTGGATGGAATGACAGAGGGAACAGAAGCAGGTCAATATCCGGAAGGAACAAAGGCCACACTTAAGGAAGCTATTGACACAGCAACAGCAGTTCTGAACAAAGAAAATGTAACAGAAGAGGAACTGAGTGATGCTACACAGGCACTTCAGAAAGCTGTTGATACAGCAAAAGATGCACAGAATACAGCCGTTGCCGAGGTTAAGATCAGAGTCAATATGGCAAACCAGCCAGCAAGCCTTCGGGATCTTACTGTCACAGCAAAAGACGCAGCTGCTTATGGATACGAAAAACCAGAAGCAATGAAGAATCAGGTAACTGTAGTAGATGCGTTATACACACTGCACAAAGCAATGTATGGAGAAGCATTTGATGCAGATCCGTCCAGATATCTCAACGTGGGAACAAACGGATGGATCAATACCGTTTTTGAAGATACAACAGGAAATGTCGGCTATTATGTAAATAACGAATATCCGGTAGATGAAACAGGTATGGGAACTGTCGCAAATACAACCGTACTGCATTCAGGTGATGAATTCAGCATTTATCTGCTTGCAGACACAACAAGCTGGAGCGACGAGTTCATGTACTTTAAGGATGTTCCGACCGAAATCTGTGCCGGAAAAGAATTCCAGGCAGTACTCTATGGAAGAAATATGATGTCAGCAGGTGCGTCTGCAGAAGCAGGCTGTACTGTGGAACTGAAAAATCTTGATACAAATGAGACAGCAGAATTTGTAACAGACGCAGATGGTGTAGCTTCCATTAAAGCAGACAAAGCCGGAAACTACCAGCTCACAGTAACAAAAACACCATACACATATTTTGTTGCTCCACTTGCCCAGTTTGAAGCAAAAGAACATGTCTTCGATGAAGGAAAAGTAACAAAAGAGCCAACCTGCGCAGAAGCAGGAGAAAAGACTTACACCTGTACAGTCTGCGGAACAACAAAGACAGAAGAGATCGCAAAGACAAATAAACATACCTATGACAAAGGTGTAGTGACAAAGAAAGCAACTTATACAGCAACAGGCGTGAAGACTTATACCTGT
>NZ_JBBMEI010000112.1:0-7377 GCF_040096655.1 Blautia intestinihominis
CTCTTTTCCCTCCTTTCAGCGATTCAACTGCTGTCCAGATCTGTAATCATGGCAATCACCCCCTTTAATAAAAAAAGACAAATTAACCGGTAATCAGGTTCTGCACCTGTACGAGTTTTTCTGTCCCTTCTTCTTTTCTCTTATCTTCTCCACCACAATAGATGGGAACACACATTTCAAGTATTCTACTGTAAATACGCTGATGGGCAGTATCCAAATCTGTGGATTTCATTTCATTCAGTCCCAGATTCGTTGTTATGATCAGCGGAAGCATTTTACAATAGCGGCTGTCTATCACATTATAGACCTGCTCCAAAGCAAACTCAGAATTTCGTTCTATTCCTAAATCATCAATAATCAGCAGCGGATAATCCACAAGATTTTGTATAATCTGGTTCTTATCTGCCTGATAGCTGGTCATTTCATTTAAAATCCTGGAAAAATTCGTCATCATGACACGTTCTCCCTGTTCCAAAAGTGCATTTGCAATACAGCCTGCAAAGAAACTTTTCCCAGTTCCAACTGGTCCCATCAAAAGCAATCCTACATTTTTTCTCTTCATATCTGTCCAGTTTTCTACATACTGCCTGGCAATTAGTGTCTTCTGGTTGCTTCCATTGTCATTTTCAAATTTCCATTCCCAGAATCTTCTTTCCCGAAGTCCGACGGATTTTCTCTGATAAAGCAGCCGCTGTGCTTCTTCCCGCTGCATCTTCTCATCCAGTTCCTGTCTGGCTTTCACCTCGCATTCGCACAAACAGGACACTACATGCTCAAATCCCATCAGACTGACTTTCATCTGTTTTCTTTTTCCACAGATGCCACAATGAAGACATCCCTCTTTGTCCAGATAATCTGCTGTTACTTTATTTTCCATCACAGGCTTTCTCCTTCCTGAAATTCATATTTATCCATTCCTGCCCTGGCTCCATCCCGTTCTGCCCAAAGACAGATTGTTGCAAAATGGTTCTGATATTCTTTTCCACTGGATTTCATATAAACAGAAAGATGATCAATTCGTTTCTGGTAATCCCATGGAAAAAGCATCATCAACTCCCGCAGTTCAGCTTCCGACAGAACAACATTTTTAAATCTCCCATACAGACTGAATTTTTCTTCCAAAGCGGAAGTATTGCCCTTACTCTTATCAGTATGATTCTTTTCAGTCTTATTTATCTTAGTATTACTTCCATCCAGATTCTTGCAGTCCGGACTTCTATTTTTTTGCGTTCCGGACTTCCAGTTTCTTGCAATCCGGATTTCCAATTCTTTGCAGTCTGGATTTCCAGTTTCTGGCGTTCCAGAAGCAACGTATCTTACTGGCTTTCCTCTGATCCGTTTCACAAAATTTTTCACATATATGACAGAAGGACGATTATTCCCCTGCCGATACCGTTCGATCAATCCAATCCCATGCACACTGTCAAGCTCATAAAGAAGCTTTGTCACTGTCGTATGCGACATTCGCAACAGCTCCTGCAATTCTGCGATCGTGTAAATAATATAGACATAACCATCACCGTCAATCCAACCATTTTTCTTGGATAGGCTGATTCGATCAAGCAGAATTCCGTAAAGGAGCTTTGCGTCTGTGGACAGGCTTGCAAACTCTTTTTCTGTGAACAGAGCTTTTGGTATCCGAAAAAAAGAAAACTGGTCAGATTCTTCTGCTCTGAAATATTCAAAATCTGCCATAATATTTTCCTACTCTTCTACATCGAAATCACAATTTGCCGCACTACCTGTACCATGACATAATTCATCAAGCACATAATTGAATGCATTCATCGCCTCTTCCAAATAGATTTTCCTAGCCTCTTTATCACACGCATACATATCGGCAATAAATCCTTCATCATTTCCTATTGCGTGTACCAGAGTCTCCAAAACTTTCATAAATTTCTTTTTTGAACACTTTTTATTCTGCCTGTTCACATATTTCTGAATATCCAGTACTCTATCAGCATTTTCCTCATTCTCTTCAAGAATTCCAAACGCCAGATCCATGCCAAATTCATAGCCATCACAGGAAATCTGATCAACATCAAGCTGTCCCAGCTCATCTCGATAATTTCTTTCTTCCATTGAAGTCAGTGGTGTCCCATATTCATCCAGATATCCCATATCTGCAATTGTTTCCAGAATATCTCTGGATGCTTTCACCATTTTGTCCATAATGATTTCTCTTTCTTCCATCGGCATATTTGCCATAATGCTGTCTAATGTCATCATTGATTCTTCCTCCATCTCATTTTCATAAATATCGTTGATATAAAAGTGGTTTGCTTTTCCATTGTTCGGAATGATACGCACCAGATTTCCAACCTCCACCAGTTCCTGTACTGCCTGATCTACCCCATATCTGGTTGTATTCAGGTCTTTCTTCATTTCACTTTTTGGATAAATTACATACAAATCCCCCTTACCATCTACCCAACCATTCTGCACCGCAAATTTCAAACGATCCAGAAATAAGCTGTATAAAATCTTTGCTGTATTTGACAGATTTTTGTATTTTTCCATCTGGAACAGCACCTTCGGCACCTGCAGACAATCTACCGGCATATACTCCATCTTACTCATTGATTGTTTCCTCCTTCTGTTTGTACAGCACTTCGGCTGAATTAATATTGATTTCCAACATCCCTACAAATACCTGATAGTACAGAAGGCATATCTGTTCATCCTCTCTTGCCAGATACAATCCTTCCAGTTCATCGGACGGATGTTTCATTCCATATACTGCCTGACAAATATCATGGATTTTCTCACATTCCACACTTCTAAGATGCTGCTCCAAGGTGTGGTTAAATCTCTGCCAGTCCTCCAGTTTCTGATTTACTGACATCATGCACTGGAACAGTTCCGCTGCTTCACATGCTGCTGACAGCACTACATTTTTGTTATTGATACTTCCATCGGCATTTTTCATATGCCCTACCATATACGCCTGATCTACTGAAACCATCTTTTATCCTCCTCTATCTAAACGGCATTTCTTCTTCCATGCCCTCTGGGATCTCTAAGAACCCTTCCGCATCTTCTGGAAACGGTGGTCTGTCAACCATTTTTGCACCTGCGAATTCAATCCGGTTTGCATACACTTCGGTGGTATAAATCTTTTTCCCGGTATCCTTATCTTCATAATTACCTGTGACAATCTCGCCTTCCACCATGACCTTCGTGCCCTGCATCAGATAATCTCTGGCAAATTCTGCTTTCTTTGCAAAAGCCTTTACCGGAATGAAACTGACTTCATCGGAATAATTTCTTCTGACTGCCAGAACAAACTTGGCAATCTTATGAAGTCCTTTTTCATTCTCCACTTCGTTGTATCCGGGATTTCTTACCAATCGCCCGGAAATAACTGTTGTATTCATTGGCGTAACCCTCCTATGCTTTCATTGATTTGTAACAGATGCCGATACATGGTCCACATTTTCCATAGGCACATCCGTAACATTCATCTTTTTCCAACTCTTCTTGCTTCATTTCATCGGCAAACATTCCTAACAGTGTTGTATAAATCTTTTTCATTGCAAGGAACTTTTCTTCTGCTTTTTCCATCTTCTCTTTATAAAATGGGATCAGTTCACGAAGAACTGGATGGAAACGTTCATTTTCATCATCCCAGGCACAGGTTTTCATCATACAACGTGGCTGTTTCTCATAATTGCCCAGATAATACGGGCAGAACGTACAGCCTCTTTCTTTAACAATTTCCACCGGAATTACTGGCATCTGACTTTTGATTTCCTTAGTTACATGCTTACTTTCAATTCGCTCTCTCATATTAAAAATCCTCCAAGAATATATATTTGCAAAAGGGACTTCCCCTGAATTGCCTGGTTTTAAGCACAAAAAAAGAGGCAGCCTTACGATTTTTGTTTTCGCAAGCCTGCCTCTTATCAATCTAATATTCTATTTTCCAATGACATACCGTATAAACACGTATATCGCTCTAATCACATACACTGGAATCATGATGCTTCCAATCAATGCTCCAATGATGACACTTAATGCAGCCATCCCAAGTGTTGCTGTGGTATCCATTCCTCTCGGAATCAGAATCAACCGCATTTTATGTATTCCAAATGGAAGTCCAGCAATAAATACCCACCAGAACCAATCCGTCTGTCCACTGACCTTCATAATTGTTTTTGTCATCCAAAACCAGAATACCATAAATGCCAGTGGCAGAATCGATTTTTTAATTACATCTTCAATCGTCATCTTTTTTCTCCCTCTGTCTGATTCCTTCCGCCACCTCCCGATTAAGGTTTGCCAATATTTCTCTAACCACAGGAGAATCCAATCGAAAGGTTTCCAGATCTTTCTCCGTAAGCTCCCTTCCGTTCGCATCATATCTTCGTACAATTTTTAAAGCCATACTTTCACTTCCTTCCTGCTGATAATCCTAATGTTTTCAACAAATGTTTAAACTTCTCTCTTTTTATCCGTTTAACACGTATCTTTTCTATCTTTTTCAGATAGACTTGTATTCTCCTTGCCATATCTTCATTGCTCATTCTTTACCCTCTCTTTCTGCCCACGATGCCAGAAGCATAAATATAATTTCTTCCATCTGAGTCTTTGTATATGTATCTGGAAAATATTGTTTCAATTTCTTCGCCGGAATCTGCACCTGAACTTTTTCAGTACTTTCATTCATGCAAATCTGGTCAATTTCTGAATACGTCAACATCCGCTCTTTTGAAATCTGCTTCAATTCCTTTGCCTGCTTCATGGAAGGTACCATATTGTGATTACTCATATACTGAAATAATATCTGCTGCTCTTCAGTTCTCAAATAAGAAAGTTCAACAGCTGTGTTAAAGGGAAGCTTCTTCTCGTCTGCCAATTCTAATAGCTCTGCTACTAACTCTGTCAGATGAATATATCGAAGAATCTGTCTGGAACTATCTCCTGTATTCTGACTGACTTCTTCTGCCGCCAACTTCTTGCCAACTTGGCAAGAAGTTAAATCAGATCGTTTTCCCTGACGCTTTAACGCCTCATATTTCATTTTATAAGCAAATGCCTTTTCGCTGATCAGCAGCTCTTCTCGTTGAATGTTGGAATCTACCATAATCACCGTCGCTTCATCATCTGTAAGATCTTTGATGATAACCGGCATTTTCTCTAGTCCAGCAAGTTCACATGCTCGTTTTCGCCGATGACCAGCTACCAGCTCATAACCACCAGACTCTCTCAACCGCACAATACCAGGAACCAACACGCCATATTGTGTAATGCTTTCTGATAATTCTTCCATTTTCTTATCATCTTTTACTTGAAACGGGTGATTTGGAAATGGATGAAGGCTTCCTATTTTTATCTCGCAAATTCCATTGTTTGTTTCTTCGTTTGTTCCAAACAACGCATCAAGTGGCTGTAAGGAAATTGGAGTTGCTCTTTTTTTAGATGGCATCTTCTAGCACCTCCTCCGTCACTCTCCGATAAGCCTCTGTAGCTTTGCCTTTCGGATCATAAGAGAAAATACTCTGTCCTTCTCTGACTGCTTCCTTCATTCTTACAGAAAATGGAATATAATTATCAAAGATATGAATTTGACTTCCATATACATTTCTGAGAAGTTCCATATTATTTCTGGCATCATTTGTATGCGCATCGACCATCGTGAACAGAATCCCACCGACTTGCAACTTCGGATTAATCTGCTTACGAACCTTACCGATCGTTTTTAACAACTGCTGCAAGCCTTTGATTGGCAGGTAGGACGCTTCAACTGGAATGAGGACTTCATCTGATGCAGCCAGCGCATTGATCGTAATCATTCCCAATGATGGCATACAGTCAATAATGACTGCATCATATTGATCCTTGATACCATATAAAATCTGTTTCAATACATATTCCCTGCTCATTGCATTTACCAACTGTACTTCCGTACCTGCCAGTCCAATGTTAGAACAGATAATATCTATTCCCTCTGCCTGATGTCTGATATAACAGTCTGAAGGAATATCTTCATCTTTCATTACTGCATCCATAAGAGCTGTAAGTGTTTCATTACTGTCATCACAATCACGATATCCAAATCCTGCGGATACATCAGACTGTGGATCGGCATCTACAATCAACACTTTCATATTCTTTTGTGCTAATCCTACTGCTAAATTAGCTGTACATGCGGATTTTCCCGTTCCCCCTTTTTGGTTTACAATAGAAATAATTCTAGCCATTTTTCATCACCTTTCATCGTCGTCAATCAAAAAGAGGACTGAATTAGACAACCGGAATCTATATTCCATGCGAGCTAATTCAGTCCTATAATTACAATAATTCTGTTGTTTTTACTCTTGTCTTACACAAATCCATTTCCAGTCTGGATCTGTAATAATTCATATTCTGGAATGACAGCGCTGCCTTATTTTTCCCTTTTTCAGGGAGTTAAAAATAAGGACTAAATTAGTGCAACCCCTTGTATTTACTGGAGTTTTCTAACTTGTCCTTATTATAACTCGACCATGTGGTGTGATGTTCGGTAACTTGTCCGTGTGATACTTGTTATACTTCTTAATTAGTCCTCGCACCATGCCCTCATAGTTTCCTGCAACTTTAGGTAAGCCCTCACGGTTCAAGAATAGGAAATTGCTATAACCACCTACAATCAACGGTTGTGCCTTTCCTCTGTTCTTTAGTATTCTTTGGATTGCTTGATAAGCCCGTTCTGTCAATGGAAGTTCTCGTTTTCCGTTTTTGGTCTTTGGCGTTTCAATATAGTAGCCGATTTCGCTGTCTTTCAATAACTGGTGGTCTATATTGAGTATTCTGTTCTGCATATCAATATGCGTCGTTAGTCCGCAAAATTCAGAAATACGAAGTCCCGTTTCCAGCAGAAGCACAACCTCATCATAATACTTGCTGTAAATCTTATCCTTTTCCATAAAGGCAAGCAGGCGTTCTTCCTGCTCTGGTGTAAGGATAACTTTCTGCTCCGTATCATCTTCCAGAACATCACTTAGCTTAAATTCAAACGGGTTCTTTCTGATACAGTCGTCTTGTATCGCCATGTAAAATGACGCTTTCAAGGAACGCTTGTAGTTATCAATCGTTTTATAGGCGTATCCTTTTTCGCTCATTCTGATAGCCCATTCTTTAGCGTCCGACTGCTTAACAGTATCAATCGCCCTCATACCCAATGGGTCATTTTTCAGAGCGTTCATAAGATACTGTCGTCCTTTTTCAGTAGCCCTCTTGATGTTCTTTCTTTGGCTGTTCTTCTTGTCGTAGAGCTGGCAGACTGTCATTTTACCGCCTGCTGTATCGATACCGTCGTTAAGGTCTTTTTTAATCTGTGTTTCTTTTTCCCTCAACGATATATCATCACGCTTTCCAGCAGGTGTCTTGTCT
>NZ_JBBMEI010000113.1:0-7370 GCF_040096655.1 Blautia intestinihominis
TGACCGGTAAGCTGGTCGCCACAATGTTCTATATAATCAAGCAGGAGAGCAACCTCATCGGTATCAAGCCGGATGATGCTTTTGTCATGGATCTTTGGCACATCGATAAGTACGGTCGGATTTGTCTCGATCATTTCCCTTCTGTAATAATATGCATAAAAACTCCGAAGGGCAGAGATCTTTCGTTTGAGCCCACGTTCGCCGTTTGTTTCGGTTTTGTCACCAGCCTGGTAGACCTTGAGATATTCCTGATATTCCTCAAGATCCAGAGCCTTGATCTGATCCAGGACATCAACTGTAAAATCCGTCATTTTGTAATCCTTAAATGCCGGATTTTCATCAAGAAGAAACTGAAAGAAAATCCGGATATCGTAGGCATAGGAAATCCTGGTCTTGGTCGTAGTCGTCGTATCGATCGCACGAAAATAATCCCTGCAAAACGGCGGCAGCGTTGAGAGAACTTCACGCAGCCTTAAAATATTCTCGACATCTTTTTGTTCGTGATATGTTGTTTTTTTCTCCATAAAAATTTAACTCCTTAAAATCAAATCATTAGTAAATCCCGAAAAATACAGCTGACAGCAGTTATCTATATCTATACGACAAACCGTAGTTTTTCATATAGATCTATACAGATTCCAGCCATATCCCGGATTTTGCCTTTATTCCTCAAATTCAGCCGTTACCATAAATCCCCTTGGTGTGTGGTCGATCTTTTTGATCACGCCAGTTTTGGATTTAATTCGTTCGGAGTTTTTGTAACATCCGGACATTGCCACAGCCGGTTCTATGATGTAACTGTAATTCATATAGGACTGAAATTCTGAAATCTCTACGACATCGCCGACTTTGATCAGTCCCTGGCGTTCCATTTTAAATTGTTCCTGACGCATAAAAAATTCCTTCTTTCTGTTTATTCATTTTCCGGAAGATCTGCCTTTAATTTGACCATACTTCGGATACTTCTGGAGGTCTCATCTATATAATTACGCTTATAACGCTTCAGATTATCCGGTGTGATCCCCATTTCCTCTGCAACACCTTCCGTATCTGCTCCATATGCAAACATCGTATAAATGCAGGAATTCCGAAGTTGCTGAGCGCTGTAATTGTGAATCCCTGCTTTTGCCGTGTATTTCTTCAGTAGACGGCTGATATACATGGTATTGAGCTGATTTCCATATTTATTGTAAAACAGATATTCGTTCGATTCTCGTTCTGCCAGATACAGCTCCAGGATCCTGTAGACATCTTCCGGGATAAAATTTGCCTTGTCGCGTTTTGGCATAAATGCATAGGCTCCGTTGTTATATAGACGGATATTTTCCGGCTTCATGTCAATGATCTCTGTCGAGGAAAAGCCCATGCGGTAAAGCAAAATTATGATACAGTACGCCATATGATTTTCCTGTGCAGCTACAAGCAGCCGGTCAATGTCCTCCACAGGAACTGCATTTGCATACATGCTTACTTTTTGGACTTTTTTGACATAATCGGCAAAATGATTCGTATAATCATCTCTGATACCAAATTCCAGACGATTCTCATAGACGTAATTTGACAGGGAATTCAGTTCCCGGATCTTTTTGGCACAGGTACTTGGCGCAAGTGTTTTCTCTTCGATCTTTTTTTCAAGATTTCTGTAGAATCCCGCTACATCTTCTGCATGGATATCCAGGAAATCTTTCTTCGTAAATCGTGTAAATTCCAGGAAATCACTTTGATAGGATGCAATACTTTCTTCCTGAAACTGCCTGATAAATTGTTTCCATATGATCCTTGTCTTTTCACTGAATGGATAATCTTCCATCAAGAATGTTCCTCCTTTCCTGGTTGTGCGAAGCAGGTTTTGGGGTTTGTTAGGTGTTTTTATATACTATAACATATTTATAAGGAAACTGCAACTATAGCAGTTCCCCATCCTTAATTACCTGCTGCACGTTCAGTTCCTGATCCATCAGGACGATGTGCGCTTTTTTGCCTGCTCGGATGGAACCGTATTCAGCATCGATCCCAAGGCTTTTTGCCGGATTGATCGTGGCACAGGCAACTGCTGTTTCCAACGGGATATTCATGGTTTTAACCGCTGTTTTCATGCAGTCCATAAGATTCGTCACAGAACCTGCTATCGCCCCGTCTGAGGCCAGTGTAGCGCGGTTTCCGACTACGTTTACATCCAGCCCGCCCAAAGTATAGGAACCGTCCGGCATTCCTGCTGCACGCATACTGTCACTGATCAGGATCATGCGGTCCTCTCCCATCATTTCAAATGTCGCCCGAACTGCTGCCGGATGGATATGTACACCGTCACAGATGATCTCCGCCATCACATGCTTACTGTCATAAACAGCCCCGATCACACCCGGTGCGCGGTGCGTAAATGCAGGCATGGCATTGTAAAGATGAACCGCATGGTCTGCCCCTGCGTTAAAAGCCGCCATAGCCGTATCATAATCCGCATTTGTATGTGCCAGAGAAACATTTACCTTATCTTTGACCGCCTCAATAAAAGAAACCGCATTTTCGCTCTTCTCCGGCGCGATACCCATGAACTTCACCAGCCCCTCTGAAACTTCCAGAAAACGCTCGCAGACCTTCACATCACACGGAATGATATTTCTCTCATCCTGCGCGCCCTTCTTGGCAGGACTGATAAAAGGTCCCTCCATGTTGATGCCGACAAAATCCGCCTCTTTCTTACTGTGCGGACCTTTTTTGTATTCTGCTGCCACACGGAGGATCTGCTCCAGTTCCTCGACCGGAAGCGTCATCGTCGCCGGAGCGATCGCAGTCACCCCCACAGAAGCCTCATATTCCGCGATCCTAGCGATCGCATCCCTGCTGCCGTCGCAGAAGTCGTCTCCCTTGCATCCGTGGAAATGCAGGTCAATAAGCCCCGGTATCGCGTACATGCCTTTCCCGTCAAGGACCTCATCTTCTGTCTGAGGTCTCTTCCCCTCTGTATAAACCTGTTCGATCGTTCCGTTCTTTATGACGATCCCGCCGTCTGTAAACTTCTTATCCTCTGTAAAAACCTTCACATGATCAATAATCATTATTCCTGCCTCCCCATCTTCGGTATCTTATAAAATATGCTCATCCAGAAGGATCGTAAACGGTCCGTCATTGATAAGAGAAACCTTCATGTCTGCCCCAAAGCTTCCATGCTGTACGACCGGAACGCTCTTTGATGCTTCCTCGATCATATATTCATACAAAGCTTCCGCCTTGTCCGGTTCACCCGCCTCGATAAAGCTTGGTCTGTTTCCCTTCTTACAGTTTGCATAGAGCGTAAACTGCGAAACAAGAAGCAGTTCCCCGCTAACATCTTTGAGAGAAAGATTTGTCTTTCCATTCTCATCCTCAAAAATACGAAGTCCCAGCAGCTTCTTGAGGTATTTGTCTGCAATCTCCTTTGTGTCATCCTTTCCGACACCTACCAGCACCAGAAAGCCCCTGCCTATTTTGCCTATACTCTGTCCATCTACCTGTACTTCTGCCTGAAGTACTCTCTGTACAACCAGTCTCATAAAATTCTCCTGTTTTATCTTTATTTCCAAATATTATAGCACAAATCTGCTACTGACATCTTTCTTTTTTCGTTTTTTCTATCAATTTCGCATATACACGTTCTACAAACCATGGCTCTGTAGACTTCTTTAATGCTTCTTCCGGAGAAAACCAGGCTACTCCACTGTTTTCATCTGCTTTGATCGAAACTGCTTCCTCGCAGTCTGCTTCCAGAAGATACGTCACATTCAGGTGCAGATGGCTGGATACATACTTTCCCTTCTTGACATGCCCATCCACCGTAAGAGATTCCAGAGAAAAGATCTCCTCCGATACCGGGCGCACATACGAGATCCCCGCTTCTTCTTTTACCTCACGAAGCGCAACCGCAAGAAGATCCGTCTCTCCATCCGCATGTCCCCCAAGCCACGACCAGGAATCATAGATATTGTGATATACCATAAGTACCTTGCTCCGGTCTTTGTTCACTACCCAGGCAGAAGCCGTCATATGGGCAACGGTGTTTTCCCTTAAGAATGCGTTATCATTCTCCCTGATCCATTGTAAGATCAGAAATTTATCTGCTTCTTCCTGCTCATTAAACGGCTGATAGCGTTCTATCTGATTTATTAAATCCTGTCTTGTTATCATTGCATTCTTCTCCATTTTCCTCATTTATACGCACCAGAAGCAGATCTTCACTTTTTTTCCTTCGGATTTTAAAGCTCCGATCAGTTCCAGTGCCAGATTCTTTTTCTTTTCACGTTCAATATGAAGTGCTGTATAATTTTCATTCAGTGCATTTCCAAAGAAAAAATTGATCTCCGTAGCTTCGGCAAACAATATCCGAAACAGTTCTGCTGCCGCATCCTTCTTCTTGATGATCCGATTATAATACAGCCTGTCTTCGCTGAAATCCTCATAGTAATCGATCACCTTCTGTAAAGTCAGAAGTCCCTCCGTTACCAGGTCAATGCCTTTGATCTGCGACATGGCTGGAACTTCTTCTGTTCCGGTACCGGGAATCCCGGCTACCTCTTCTCCCAGATAATCCGCGACCAGCTTTGCCGTGGTCCCACCACATACGATGCGCATTCCCTCTTTTTCAAAAAAAGTCGTAAAATAACTGCGGTCATCCGCCCGGTCTGCCGGCGGCCCGACCATAATGTTCACTACGTTTTTCTTCATTCCTGTCAG
The DNA here is from genome assembly GCF_040096655.1 of Blautia intestinihominis. Lineage (NCBI taxonomy): Bacteria > Bacillati > Bacillota > Clostridia > Lachnospirales > Lachnospiraceae > Blautia > Blautia intestinihominis. The sequence goes on from NZ_JBBMEI010000113.1 coordinate 4,708, forward strand.
AGTCAATACCGTAAGGTCATCATCCGTCTCATCCATATTCAGAGCCACACCCGCATCTGCAATGTCAGATGCCATCTCCTGTGCACTCATTCCCTTATGGTAACGCTGTTCACAGAATTTCAGTACTTCCTCCCTTCCCCAGCCGCCATAGGTGGTTTTGCCCATTCCGGCATTGGTGACACCGTCACTCATAAGTATCAGCATATCGCCTGTCCGAAACTGAAAATAACTCTGGTGGATCTCTTTTTCTCCGAACATTAGAATATCCCGATGATAATCCACACTTTTTCCATTACGAAGCAAAATAGCATCCGGATTATCGTACTGCAGAAGACAGATTCCATTCCCTTCTGACACTAATACAGTAAAAGTAGCATACGCCAGATTGCGTACACTGCAGATTGGAAGCGTATCTGCAACAGCTTTTACGGCTGTCCGGATGTCCATATTCCTTGCGATCATGATACTGAGCATTCTGGCAGTCAGCGTAGCCAGAATATTGGCCTTTACCCCGCTTCCCAATCCGTCAGAAAGCACCAGTACTGTCTGATCTGTATCTGTGATCACTGTATAATAGTCACCGCAGATCTTTTCTTTCTTCTTGTTGAGGCTGACCCTACCGAATCCTGTCGGAATATCTCCTATCGTTTGTATCGTCTCGTATTTCTTCTTTTCCATCCTACTTTATCTCCTGCAAAATGGTCTGCTTCAGCTCTTCAATAGCCACTTTGGTATCTGCTGCCGTTTCTCCCAGAAGACTGGCGATCTCATGCACGATCCGAAGCTGTTCCGCCGCCAGTTTATCTGCCATCTGAACTGCCTCTGCCTTGGCACGGTTCTGCTTCTTTTCGCTCTCCTTTTCTCTGGTCACATCTTTCATGATACATAAGATCAGTTTATTCTTCCAGTCATTTGTAAGAACACGTTCTATATAACGTTTCTGTTCATTCAGATAGATACAGTCCTGTACGATCTCCCGGTTAAAAGCTATCATATTTATGATCGGATAATCATCCATGATCTCGCCCACCGCTTTTCCAAGGAGCTGCTTTTTTCTGGAAATATCAAACAGATCATTCGCCGCTTTGTTCATCTGTATGATATTAAGGTCATAATCTACCGTGACCAGAAGTCCCGGCATAGCCTCAATGATAATATTGGCGTAGTCTTCCTGTTTTTCTCTCATATAAGGAATGCACATAGATACTTCCGCTTTGCCCTGGATAACAGCGATCGCCTTTGCCCTGCAGGTGTCATAGCCGCAGGCGCCGCAGTTCAGTTCATCCTCTTTTGTATATTTGCCCATTTCGTGCATCACATGGGTAAACTGTTCTTTTGTGATCGCTTTTTCCGGATAGGTTTCCTCCTGCACAAATTTCCTTTCCGGAATCTCCGGCATCTGGATATGATGATCTTTCTGATAATCTACCTGACCATTTTTCATGGAAAGCTCTCTGATCGCGATCAGCGCATCCAGCAGTTTCTTTTCCTGTTGCAAAGAATAAGCCCCGCCGATACATCCGTTTGTACAAGCGTTCATTTCTATGAAATAATCTGCATAATCTCCTGTCCTCAGTTCCTTTAAGATTTCCTTGCACTGATCTATTCCATCTACCGACAGGTACTTCTGTCCGTTTATCGGCTGCATTGCCTGTATCAGACCTCCGCTTACCGCGGTCATTCTTGAAAGATATACGTCTTTTTGATCCTCTCGTTCTGGTTTTTCCTGGATATCCTTCATCCAGTTATTCAGCTCTCCAAATGTAATTACATAATCCGCGCATGACTGGCGCTCTTTCAGTTCTGACATTACAGAAATACACGGGCTGATGTATACGATAGATGCGTCTGGATATTGCTCTCTTAAATATGCTGCATGCATCTGCTTCATAGAATAAACCGGAGCCAGATATTCTGTCAGATGAGGATATTTCGTCTCGATCAGCCGCACCACCACCGGACAGTTCGATGAGATCACCAGTTTTTTCTGCTGTTGTTCCCGCAGAAGCCTGGTATATTCTTCCTTCATCACAGCTGCTCCCTGCGCCGCGTCAAATGCTTGCCAGAAACCCATTTTTTGCAGATATTTTTCCAGATCACCAATACTGTTCCAGCCATATCTTGCAAGATAAGCAGGATGTACAGACGCGATCACCTTTTTGCCGGACGCAATCACTCTTTGGATAGCCGGGATATCGTCGTGTTCTACCTTTGCGTGCTGAGGACAGACAGCGATACATTTCTCGCAGAGAATACATTGTTCTTCAATGATCTGTGCCTGCTGATTTGTGACCCTGATCGCCTTTACGGGACAGTTGCGGATACATTTATAGCAGTTTTTACAATTGGCTGTACGAAACTGCAGGATCGATGTGTGGCTCATAGTGTTCCTCCCCTAAGCTAAAGTCCCCTGACACACTGCCAGAGGACTTCTTTGCTGAAACTTTTATTTATTTTTGCTCTCGTCAAAGATCTTGATCGCTTCTATGATCGTTCTGACGCTGTTCTCGATACCGAGCTTGCTACTGTCGATGCAGAGATTATAGCTCTTGGCTGCTCCCCATTTCTTGTTGGTGTAGTAGTTATGGTTAAATGTATTTTTAAATTCTACCTTGCAAGAGTAAATTCTATACCTGTAGAATTTACTTCTGCATGGATTTTTC
>NZ_JBBMEI010000114.1:0-7273 GCF_040096655.1 Blautia intestinihominis
TGAGCATTTTGGAAAATTTGCAGATAAGTATGGATTCAAAGGTGCTTTTAGCGGCATGATGCATCGGTTTTCTACAAGAAATGAACACTGGGGATATGTGGCAACCTTTTTAAATACTACACAAAATGCCCCTATCAGAGAGCCATATCTGGATTTGGATAGAATCTTGCAGGGAAAGGACTTTCATATCTTAACGACTAATCAGGATACACAGTTTGTAAAGATTTATCCGGAAGAAAAGGTCAGTGAGATTCAGGGAGATCATCGTTTCTTCCAGTGTTCCCGGTGCTGTCAGGATGAAACATGGGATGCCGTACAACCTGTGGCAGATATGATTGCGGCTATGGGAGAGGGGACAATGGTGCCGGATGAACTGATTCCTCGCTGCCCTCATTGTGGTGCGGAAATGTTTCCGTGGGTAAGAGGATATGGGAATTTTCTGCAAGGGAAAAAATACGAAGAAGAATATGAGAAAATCTCAAAATACATTCAAAAGAACAAAGATAGAAAAATTCTCTTGATAGAACTTGGAGTAGGGCGTATGACACCGATGTTTATACAGGAACCGTTTTGGGAACTGACAAATAACTTGAAAGATGCATATTATATCTCCGTAAATTCAGAATATCAGTTTTTGCCGGAATTCATTGAAGATAAGGGGATTGCTATTTTGGGAGATATAGGAACAGTATTAAAAGATTTGCGGAAAACAAAAGAGGAAAGTGCATTTGTATAGGATACTTGTTCTTGATATTCCACTTAATGGAGAAACATTAGAATATTGATTGATACAAAACTGCACTCAGGGATATTGTGGGTGCAGTTTTGCATTAAAATTATTGATTACGATACAGTTTCTGATATGCAGTAGGTAATATCTGAAATATATCTCGGAAAGCCGATGTAAATTTACTTTGGCTTTTATATCCCACAGCGGCGGCAATTTCCGAAATAGATTTATCTTCCTGCAACAGCATATTCGATGCCAACTTCATACGGTATTCTTTCATGCAAGAAGCGATGGGCATTCCATAGACTGCTTTGAAAACGGATTTCAAAGTAGTGGTGTTCATCAGGTACTGTTTTGACAACTCTTTAATAGTATAGTGGCGTTTTAGGTCGGATGTCATCAGACTGTGAATTTCTTTGATAGTTTCCACCTGTCCGGAAACATACTGGTTCAATCTTTTTGTATTTTCTAAATCCAGCATATCTAAAAACAACAGCAACTCTTGAGAACTTTTAATTTGAAATAAGGTATAAAAAATTAATGGGTGTCAGGCACTAAGGTGGATTTTATTTATCGAAGTCATCAGGGATTAGGAAAGCCGATTAAGATATATGTGTATGAAAGCTATTGTAAAAAATAATATAACATGACATAATCGGATTGACTAAAGAAACACAGATATTTATAATATAGACAAAATGAGAATGACATAGATGGAGGACAGGGTAATGGAGAAATCTGTAACACTTGAAGAGGCATTAAAAAGAATTGAGGAGTTGGAAAAAGAGAATGTAGAACTTCAGGAGGAATTGGAGTATTACAGAAATCGTAAGTTAAGCGGTCGTCAGAAACATAACGCCAAGTGGATGGCAATTTATAATGATTTTGTTGTTGGGTATGAGAGCGGCATGACAATGGTAGAAATTGCGAAGAGGAACAATGTCAGTGAGAGGACGATTTATAGGTATAAAGCGTATTATGACAAACTGAGGGAAAAAGAGGAATAGACCATTTTGCTGATGTCAGCAATATGTTGTATGAGAGTTGCGGACGATTTTTTTGACCGCAAATCTTAACAGTAAGAGCAGATATAATCCTCATGTATTTACAGAGCAAGGATTATATATGCTGATGACTGTTTTGAAAGGACCGTTGGCTGTTAAGCAGAGCAAGGCATTAATAAGAACCTTTAAGAAAATGAAAGATTACATATTAGAAAATCGTGATTTAATCGGGCAGCGGGAAATACTTCAGTTAAGCATGGAAACTGCTAACAACAGAATAGAAATTAACAAAATCAACTCAGATATGATATCTATTGAAAAGCAGATTTCAGATGTTGCAGAAGGCTTGAAAGATGTTGTGACAAAATCTGAGTTGGCTGATATGATGAACAGCTTTGTTTCAGACGATGATGACAAGTGGCTCATGTTTAATGCAAAATTCAGTAGTGCAGATGAGGTATATGAGTCCATTTATAAACAGGCAAAGTCGTCAATATATGTCGTTGACAATTATATTGGTTTAAGGACGCTGGTACACCTTAAGAATTCTCCTACTGGAGTAGATATTATTTTATTCAGTGATAATGTTGGAAATAATAAACTTCACAACATAGAATTTGCAGATTTCTGCAAGGAGTACCCAACAGTAAATTTGTCAATGAAAAAGACAGGCGGTATATTCCATGATCGTTTTATCGTGTTGGATTATGGAATATCTAAATATGCCCCTGTGATTGCCACGCTGTTAAAAAATTCGACGTTAATTTTACCACAATAGAGGGGAGCGAATGATTAAACATTCGTAAAGACAATCTATTAACACAAGAGGAGTTTGGCAAATTATTTCATGTTACCAGGCAAACTGTTTCAAATTGGGAAAACGGAAAAAGTTATCCTGATTTGTAAATCCTTGTAAGCATGAGTGATCAATTTAGCTCGCACCCAGTGCTCCTTAAGACAAAGTAGAAATAGTGCAATTTTTACATGATATTATACAAGAATTACATAGAAATATATCGTATTATTGATATGGTATTCTTGAGTTGTATGTGAGGAGAAAAACTATGGCAGCGGAAAGAAAAACATTAACACAGCTATCTGTGCCAATATGCTTAGAAACTTTATTTTATATGCTTTCAGGTATGGTTGATACGCTTATGCTATCATCTGTAAGTGATCAGGCTGTAGGAGCAGTGGGAACAGCAAATACATATATAGGTGTTTTTATTATTATGTTTGGAGTAATATCGTCGGGTATGATAGCTGTTATGTCACAAAATATCGGAGCCGGAAGACCGGGGATAGCATATCAGGCAAGACAACTTGGACTTATATTCAACGCATTGATAGGTATCGTAATGTCTGTCATTCTTGCTACTTTTTCTGGTGGGATACTTCGAATCGTAAGTATTGCTCCGGCTTTGCTTGAGCCGGCTGAAATATATCTTAGAATTGTTGGCGGCGCATGTTTTTTAAATGCACTGATTCCTATTTTCTCCAGTTATTTGAGAGTGTTTGGATATACAAAACATTCTTTGATAGGAACTGTTGTTGGAAATGTTCTCAATATAATACTTAATTCAGTATTTTTATTTGCATTCAACTGGGGTGTGATGGGAGTTGCTGTTGCCACGGTTATTTCGAGAGTTGTAAATCTTATTATTGTAGCCGGCATGGGGGCTGTACTTATAAAAGCAAAGCAGAGTCCTGAGCGAATTACATCAAGAAAGATATTTGCACAGATTGTTAAGATTGGTTTTCCTTCTGCGCTTGAAACAGCACTTTACAACATCGCAATGACATTTATAGTGCGTTTTATGAATCAGATGGATGTGGATGGAATGAATGTTACAGCGCGTTCATATGCGATACAGATTGCAAATTTCTCGTATTGCGTGGGAGCTGCCCTTGCTCAGGCAAATGCAATTATGACCGGCTGGAGAATTGGAGCAAAAGAGTTTGAGGAATGTAACAGGGGGACGAGAAAAGCTGCGATATATGGTATCATCACAGCGACATGCTTTTCCGTGACCTTTGCATTTGCCGGACATTTTATCGTGCATATATTTACGGATGATACACAGATGATAAATCTTGTGGTAAAGTTGTTAATAGTAGATATATTTCTTGAACTTGGAAGGGTAACAAACCTTGTATATGGGCAGGCGTTAAAAACGAGCGGAGACGCATTTTTTCCGGTTATATTAGGTGCGATATTTATGTATTTGTTTGCAGTTGGCGGAACCTATTTTCTCGGAATACACATGGGACTTCTGGCTGTAGGAGCATATATTGCTATGGCAGGTGACGAATGTGCGAGAGCAGTGGGAATGGTACTTAGATGGAAGAGTGGAAAATGGAAGAGTAAAGGTCTTGTAGAAGTATAGGAGAGAGTATGTACTTTGAATTAAAGGAAAATAAACCACATGGTACAAAGGATGATCCGTTTAGTACATATCATATAAAAAATGAAGGACGATCATTTCAGATACCGGTTCATTGGCATGATGAACTGGAAATTATATATGTAAAAAGCGGTTTTTTGACTGTTAGTATATCAGGAGAAAATTATATTGGAACCCCCGGGGATACTTTTGTAGTGTCGCCGGGTAATCTGCATTTTATGGGTTCACAGACGGATACAGTGGATTATTTTACTTTCCTTTTTCCGTTAAAATACATATCTTTTTGCATAAATGACATGTTGGATGATAAATTATTGGAGCCGTTAAAAAATGGTCATCTGATGATAAGTCCAAGAGTAAAAGATACAGCAAAAGAACTATGTGAGCAGTTGGTTGAAATATATGTGGCAAAAAATAAGAAAACTGAGTCCATAATAACTGCTCAGATAAAGAAAAAAATAATTCTTTTACAATTTATTCTTGAAATGTGGGAGAAGGGCTTTATAATTGAAAATGATAAAAGCGGGAGAAATACGATAGAAAAAGAAATGATTTCATATATACAGCAGAATTTTATGGAAAAGATATCATTAAAAGAATTTAGTGAGCAGTTTCATCTTTCGGAAAAATATATATCGCGATATTTTAAGGAACATTTTCATATTACCCTTTCGCAATATATAACACATTTAAGGTTAGAGCATGCAAAACAGCTGTTACAAGATACGGATATTCCTGTTACAGAGATTGCAATGCAGAGTGGATATCAGAATGTAAGCTATTTTATCAGAAGCTTCAAAAAAACATATGGAGTTTCTCCGTTAAAATATAGAAAAAAATAAGCTAGGTATATGGTTAGAAAGGAGAGGATATCCCGGTAGAATCAGAAAATCTGCCGGAGAGATATCGAGAATGAGTATGGGAAATAAGAATAAATGGTGGAAAAATGCAGTTGTATATCAGATTTATCCGAAAAGCTTTCAAGATTCGGATGGAGATGGAATCGGTGATATTCCAGGAATTATCAGCAGATTGGATTATTTGAAAAAACTTGGAATAGATGCAATCTGGCTCTCACCGGTGTATCGTTCGCCACAGGATGACAATGGATACGATATTTCAGATTATCAGGATATTGAGCCGATGTTCGGAACAATGGAAGATATGGAACAGTTATTTGCGGAGGCAAAGAAACGCGGAATCCGAATTATGATGGATCTTGTGCTGAATCATACTTCAGATGAACACAGATGGTTTTTGGAGGCAAAGAAAAGCAAAGACAATCCGTATCATGATTATTATGTGTGGCGTGACGGAGAAGAAGGTATTTACCCAAATGATATGAATTCTGTGTTCGGAGGACCGGCATGGGAGTGGGTTCCAGAACTGGAACAGTATTATTTTCATCAGTTTTCAGTGAAACAGCCAGATCTGAACTGGGAGAATCCGAAAGTGAGAAGAGAGCTCTATGATATGATTCTCTGGTGGATGGAAAAAGGAGCAGGCGGATTTCGTCTGGATGTAATCGATCAGATTGCAAAAGAGCCAGATCTTAAGATCACAAATAATGGACCAAAGCTGCATGAATTTCTGCGTGAACTAAGCAGAGAAACATTTCAGAAGGGGGATATGATCACTGTTGGAGAAGCCTGGGGAGCAACACCGGAAATTGCAAAGAAATATAGTAATCCAGATGGCAGTGAATTTTCTATGGTTTTTCAGTTTGAGCACATTATGCTTGATCAGGAAGAAGGAAAAGAAAAATGGGATACGATTCCATTGAATCTGGTTAAGCTGAAAAAATGCCTTGCAAAGTGGCAGAATACTTTATATCAGACAGGATGGAACAGTCTGTTCATGAATAACCATGATCTTCCTAGAATCGTGTCGCGTTGGGGAAATGACGGAAAATACAGAAAAGAGTCGGCAACAATGCTGGCGACAATGCTTCATGGAATGCAGGGAACTCCTTACATTTACCAGGGAGAAGAGCTGGGAATGACGAATGTGCAGTTTGACAGCATCGAGGAATATGAAGATATTGAGACATTGAATATGTACAAAGAGCGTCTGGAAAAAGGATATCAGCCAGAAGAAATCATGCAGTCTATCTACGCAAGAAGCCGTGATAATGCCCGTACTCCGATGCAGTGGAGCGGGGATGAGAACGGAGGATTTACAACAGGAGAACCATGGTTTGCCGTGAATCCAAATTATACCAGAATCAATGCCAAAGAGGCACTGGAAGATGAAAATTCGGTATTTTACTATTATCAGAAGCTGATTCGTTTAAGAAAAGAAAATCCAGTATTCGTGAATGGAAAATTTGAACTTCTTCTGCCGGAAGATGAGAGAATTTTCGCCTATACGAGAACAGATGAGCATACAAAGATGCTGGTATGTACAAACTTTACGGATGAGGAAGTTAGCTGCCCATTGCTTGATGAGTGGAAAGCCGGGGAAGTCTGGATCCGGAATTATGAGGACGACAGAGAAGGAAATATATTGCGTCCTTATGAGGCGGTGATAATTGCATTTACTGGCAAATAGATTGAGTTCCTTTTTTGGCATCAAAATTCACTTACTAGCATAAGTGATAGTGAAATTATGTGGATTTCAACTTATTATAAGTGTAAGATAATAACTATTGAAACCGCCGTGTACCGAACGGTACGCACGGTGGTGTGAGAGGACGGGAGCTAATCACTCCCTCCTACTCGATTACTTATTTTACAGTAGCATTTTAAATTCTTTGCAGAGGATGCAGGATTTTGGAGTGAATCTGATCTGTGTTGAAGATGGAATTGACAGCTCAAAAGATAGTGGAAAGCTGATGATTTCTGTTCTGTCTGCGGTGGCAGAGATTGAACGAGAGAATATCCTTGTTCAGACAATGGAGGGACGTAAGCAGAAAGCTAGGGAAGGAAAATGGAACGGTGGGTTTGCTCCATATGGCTATGAATTGGTAAATGGAGAATTGCAGATTGCAGAGGATGAAGCGGAAATTATTCGTCTGATCTATGATAAATTTATTCATACCAATATGGGAATTTCTGTGATTGCTGCATGGCTGAACCAGCATGGATATAAAAAGAAAAAACGACAGAATAATACACTGGACGCATTTGCCGCTT
>NZ_JBBMEI010000115.1:0-7245 GCF_040096655.1 Blautia intestinihominis
ATGTGAGGATAGAGTTTTTAATTCACGATGATTCGATCATAGGCCGTGACAGCGATGGCAGCCTGAATGAAGATTACTGCAAATGGTGTTACGCTGACGGTACCTATACCTACAGCGATATGGACGAACTGATCGATGTCTGTGTCAGAAATATGGTAAGCGAAAATTTCACAGAAGAACAGGCGCGCTCATACATGAAGGAACTGCTCCCGAACTGGTTCTCTATAAAAAAAGGTAAGCTGCCGTAAACAGCAGAAGAGCTACAAACTACCCAATTGTTCTACTGATAGCATAAGGTTATGAATAGAAAAAGTCTAAGTTATCACTTATGATAAAAAAATAACAATAATGATAAAAAAATAACAGATAAATTTCTAGTGAAAAAGCCTTGTTTCATAAAAAAAGCCATTCTTTTTGATAAAAATATACAATAATAGCTGGATAAAATAAATGATTTGTGCTACATTTATATAGACAGTAATTATAGAACCAAATTATCGAAATTTTATTGTTTTTTTCTTAACAGTGCAGAGGGGGAAAGAAAGGATAAAAAAGATAAGTATGCAGGTTCAAATATTTCATAAGGAAGGTGAGCAATTGGAAAACTATACTAAGTACAAGCTGAAAAGCAGTGATGAACTTACATCAGTGCTGAACGGCAGGGACAACCTGTTTGTGATTGCCTGCAACAAGTGTTTCAAAGAATTTGAAACCGTTGACGAACCAGATTGCGGAGAGTTCCTGGAATTTGCTGCGGAGCAGGGAAAAACCGTCACAGGCAGTGCAAAATTTGATTTCTTATGCAATAAGATGCACACAGAAAGAAAATTACAGGATCTGATTCCAGAAGGTACAGAGAATGTAGTAGTAATTTCCTGTGGTCTTGGTATTCAGACTGTTGCGGATCTGGCTGGCAAGCCGGTTATTGCCGCAAGCAATACCCTTAACTACAGAGGCCATCATGGCATGGCACTTACGAAGAAGAGCTGTGATGCATGTGCACAGTGTTATCTGAACGTTACCGGAGGCGTCTGTCCTATCGTCGACTGTTCTAAGAGTCTTGTAAATGGACAGTGCGGCGGAGCAAAGAACGGAAAATGCGAAGTGGATCCGAACAAGGACTGTGCATGGGAAAAGATCTACCAGAGACTGGCAAAACAGGGCCGTCTGGAAGAATTCCTCAATCAGCCGGTGCAGGTTCGTGATTTCTCCAAAGTTAATTTCAAGGTTATCAATGATTATGTCAAATCTATCAGAGATAACAGACTGAACGGATACTATGGCGGTGTTCATCCATCAGAACACAAGGAATTCAGTGAGCATATCGATCTGAAGAGATTCCCGGATCCGAAGACCGTTGTGATCTCCATGTCACAGCATCTGGGAGCTCCGGCTAACCCGATCGTTCAGGTAGGTGACACAGTGAAAGTCGGCCAGAAGATCGCTGAAGCAGCCGGATTTATCAGTGCGCCGGTACATTCCAGCGTAAGCGGAACTGTAGTAGCTGTTGAACCTCGTATGCATGGTACAAGAGGCAGTGAAGTGATGGCAGTTGTCATCGAATCAGACGGAAAGAATACTCTGCACGAATCCGTACAGCCTCATAAACCTTTAGATGAACTTACACCAGATGAGATCATTGAGATTGTAAAAGAAGCAGGAATCGTTGGTATGGGTGGAGCAGGTTTTCCGACCTGTGTCAAACTGAAACCAGCCAAACCAGTTGATACCATTCTCCTCAATGGATGCGAATGTGAGCCATATTTAACAGCAGACCACAAGGTTCTCCTTGAGTTTGCAGATGACATTATTTTTGGTCTGAAAGCAATCCTCAAGACAACAGGTGCCGGGAAGGGTATCATTGTCATCGAGGATAACAAGCAGGATGCCATCGAATTAATGCAGGAAAAAGTTGCCGACATCGGAAACATGGAAGTTTTTGTTGCAAGAACCAAATACCCACAGGGTGCTGAAAAAACTCTCATCAAGCGCGTTATGGGCAGAAAGGTTCCGAGCGGCGGTCTCCCGGCAGATGTTGGCGTTATCGTAGATAATATCAGTACCGTAAAGGCAATCTCTGATGCGATCCAGAAAGGTATGCCGCTGATCGAGCGTGTTACAACAATCACAGGCGAGAAGATCAAGAATCCTGGCAACTTTATTATCAAGATCGGTACAAGCGTAAGAGATCTGATCGATTATTGTGGTGGATTTACAGATGATGACGTACTGGTCAAGATGGGCGGACCAATGATGGGATTCCCTCTGAATACACTGGATGTACCAATGATGAAGGGATCCAACGGTATCATCGCTATTGATACAGATGAGACAAAAGAGCAGCCATGTATCAAATGTGGACGCTGCGTAGACGTATGTCCGATGGAGCTTTCTCCTCTGTATTTCGTAAAATATGCCAAAGAAGAGAACTGGCAGGGCATGAAAGACATGAGCGTTATGGATTGTGTTGAATGTAGATGCTGTCAGTACATCTGTTCTTCCAAGATTCCGATCATTAACAGTATCAAAGCCGGAAAAAATGCAGTAAGGGGGATGAAGTGATATGTTGATTACCCAGTTAAAAGCAAAAGAAACGATCACATCACTGGCAGCCGGAAAAAAGGTTTTTATCATTAACTGCCACGGATGTAAAGAAGTTCGTTTTCCGGAAAAAGAAGCTGTTGAACTTCAGAAGGAACTTGCCGCTGAAGGAAATGTAACAGGGATCATGACAACTGATTATATCTGTAATCCGGAAAATATGGAATTACGTCTTAAGAAACATATGAGCAAGATCCAGGAAGCAGATCTGGTTCTGGTATTCTCCTGCGGTGTTGGTGTGCAGACCGTTGCGGAATATCTGGATGACAAGATGGTCTGTGCAGCCTGTGATACATACCCGGTACCTGGTTTCCAGGGTGTGACACCATTAGAGTACAAATGTGACCAGTGTGGTGAATGCTACCTGAATCTGACAGGTGGAATCTGCCCGATCACAGCATGTTCCAAGAGTCTTGTCAACGGCCAGTGCGGCGGTTCCAAGAACGGAAAATGCGAAGTAGACAGTGAGATGGAATGTGGATGGGAACGCATCTACAGACGCCTGAAAGAGATCGGACGCCTTGACGCACTGAAATGCCCGACACAGATTCATAATTTTGCGACAGATGATGAAGTAAAATAATCAGAAGCCTGATAAATTATAATTTATAATGATTGGAGCAATGTACAATGAAAATGAAAGAATTATTCGACCGTGGTGAATTTGTAGTTTCAGCAGAAGTAGGACCGCCGAAAGGAATCCATGTAGATGAACTGGTAGAGGAAGCCAAAACATATCTCAAAGGTGTTCATGCAGTTAACGTAACAGATAACCAGTCTTCTGTTATGCGTCTTGGCTCTCTTGCAATGTGTAAAGTACTTAAGGATGCAGGAATGGACCCGATCTTCCAGCTTGCATGTCGTGACAGAAACCGTATCGCTCTGGAGTCTGATCTCTTAAGTGCTGCAATGTTCGGTATTGAGAACATTCTCTGCCTGACAGGCGACCATACAAAGATGGGCGATCATCCGCAGGCAAAACCGGTATTCGACCTTGACTCTGTATCTCTTCTTCACACAGTGAAGCTCCTGGAGTCTGGTGTAGACCTTGGTGGAAATGAACTGGTTGGTGAGCCGCCGAAGTTCTCCAAGGGTGCAGTTGTATCTCCGTGTAGCGATTCCGTTGACGCACAGCTTGCCAAGATGGAAAGAAAAGTTGCAGCAGGTGCAGATTACTTCCAGACACAGGCTGTATTTGAGCCGGAGAAATTCATCAAATTCATGGAAAAAGCAAAACAGTTCGGCAAACCGGTACAGGTTGGTATCATCATTCCGAAGTCTGTTGGAATGGTAAGATTCATGAACAATAACGTTGCCGGCATTCATGTTCCGGATGAAATGATCGAAGAACTGAAAGCAGACAAAGAAAAGACAAAAGCAGGTATCACAGGTGTTGAGATCGCTGCACGTATCATCAAAGAGTGCAAGCCATACTGTCAGGGTGTACATATCATGGCACTTGGCTGGGAATCCAAGATCCCGGATCTGCTGAAACTGGCTGAGATCTAAAAATAAATCTATGATCTGAGTAATTACAAATTATTACAGACTATCATAAAAGCTATCTGAATTTCGGGTGCAGACTCTGCATCCGAAGCAGATAGCTTTTTTTATGAACAAAAATAATATGAAGAAAAACTTCAATATAATGCGAAAATATGCTATATTTTTAAGATAAGAGACAGAGAGATAAAGGAGAAATACAATGGGAATCGTAGTAATCGGAGATGTTTTCATTGATATCAAGGGATATTCCACATCCCCTTATATTCCGCAGGGAAGAAACGCCGGAACAATCGTGCAGATTCATGGAGGAGTAGGACGTAACGTTGTAGAAGATATTGCAAACGTAGAACTGGAGCCGACTTTTGTTGGAGCAGTTGACGATGATGCGATGGGTGAAGAAGTTATCCAGAAACTGAAAAGACATAAAGTGAATACCAAATATATGCGAAAAGCAAATAACGGCATGGGAACCTGGCTGGCAGTATTTAATCATGAAGGTGATGTGGTTGCATCCATTTCAAAGAGACCAGATCATCGAACGATTGAAAGAATTCTGGATGAACATGGCGATGAGATCTTTAAGGATGCAGACAGTATCGTAATAGAAATCGATTTGGAAAAAGAAATCGTCAAAAAAACCTTCGCCTATGCAGAGAAATACAACAAGAAAGTTTATGCGATCGTATCTAACATGAGCATTGCAATCGAGCGAAGAGATTTTATCCGAAGAACTGCATGCTTTGTCTGTAACCAGCAGGAAGCGGGTATTCTGTTTTCAGAGAACTATGAGAATGTGACACCGGAAGAGATGACGGATATCCTTGCAGATCGTATCCGTTCTGCCAAAATTCCGAAGATGGTTGTGACCATGGGCGGAGATGGTGCTGTTTATGCAGATCAGGAGGGAGATAAGGGCGTTTATCCGGCGCTCAAAGTAGATGTTGTGGATACAACCGGAGCCGGAGATTCCTTCTTTGCAGGTGTCTGCATGGGACTTACTTACGGCAAGACATTACGCGAAGCCTGTGGAATCGGCACCAGACTTGCATCAACCGTCATTTGTACATCAGAAAATATCTGTCCTAGATTTATGCCAGAAGAATTCGGACTTGAGAGGTAAGAGAAAATGAACAAAGAAAGTATTATTATTGGAATCGCCGGAGGTTCCGGATCAGGAAAATCTACTTTTACAAACAGGATCAAAGAACGTTTTGGTGACAAAGTTGTGGTCATTTATCACGACAATTATTACCGCAGACAGGATGGAATCCCATTCGAGAAACGTGTCAAAGTAAACTATGATCATCCGGATTCACTGGAAACAGATCTTCTGGTGGAGCATCTGAAACAGTTAAAAGCCGGGAAATCAATCGAGTGTCCAGTTTACGACTACAGCCAGCATAATCGTTCAGATAAGGTGATCACGATCAAGCCAAGACCGGTCATCCTTGTAGAAGGAATCCTGCTTCTTGCAGATCCGAGGATCCGTGATCTTCTCGACATCAAAGTATATGTGGAAGCTGATGCAGATGAGAGAATCCTGCGCCGTATCTCCAGAGATGTTGAGGAACGTGGAAGAGATCTGAACGGAATCATCGAACAGTATCTGACGACTGTAAAACCGATGCATTATCTGTATGTGGAGCCGACAAGAGCAAAGGCTGACATCGTGATCAACAGTGGAAAAAATAATATCGCATTTGATCTGTTTGCATCAAAGATCGAACAGCTTCTGAGAGACAGGCAAAGTTAAATCATGGAAAGTGATAAGGTGAACGAAGAAAATAATAAAGAAGTAGTTCTTGCAGAGTACAGCGATAAAACATTGCATAAACTGATCAAATCCGGCATGTGGAAAATGTACTGCAGCCGTGATTTTTAGATTGTCAGTGTGGAATGGAGCGATGAACTGAGACGGATGGTAGGATACCAGAATGAAGAAGATTTTCCGAATAGTGAGCGTGTTTTTTCGAAAGAGTTCATCCGGATAACTGGGAAAGAATGATGCAATTATATAGAAAAGCTCTTCGTGATACCAGCGGAAAAATCATCTACGATACAGAATTTCGTATACGCACAAAAAGCGGCGAGTACCGCTGGTTCCGTTCAACAGGGCGCATGACACGCAAAAAGTGGGGAAGAGCAGGTGTCTTCTATGGAATGCTCATGGACATAGATGAGAAAAAGAAGACCGATGCCAAGCTGTTATGGCGTGATACCCTGGCGGATGTTATGACGCAGAACCTTGACAGCGTATATATCATACTGGATAAACGCAACCGTGATTCTCTGTATGTAAGTCCAAGTATCGAAAAGATTTTTGGAATCAGGAAAGACATTCCGCATCCGCTTCTTGCTGTACAGGATCTGGAACAGCCGGAATCGGACGATTTTTCGATCGAAGAGGTTAAGAACCTTCCGGAAGGTCAGTCGCAGATCAAGGATTCCTGGATCATACCAGTAGGAGAAACGAAGGCAAAAATGTTCCAGAAAACACTTTATCATGTTGTGCGTGGCAGAGAAGACCTTCTGACCTTTGAGTTCGCAGATCATACACATGAGCAGGAAATTCGTAAAAATATTGAGGACGCACTGGAAATCGCGAAGAGTGCCAACGCCGCCAAGAGCAGTTTCCTGTCGAATATGAGCCATGACATCCGGACTCCGATGAATGTGATCGTGGGGCTTTCGAACCTGATGGAGCATGAACTGGATAATCCGCAAAAAATGCGGGAGTATATCCAGAAGATCCAGACTTCCAGCAACCACCTTCTGGGCCTTATCAATGATGTGCTTGATATGAGCAAGATAGAGAGCGGCGAAAACAGGATGAACATTGAGACGTTTGATCTTACCGAACAGATCAGAGAAATTGACATGCTTATCTATGCCAAATATCGTTTTGTGATCACAGATAATGGAATTGGAATGAAAAAAGAGTATCTGGAGCATATCTTTGAACCATTCAGCCGTCAGGAAAATTCCGTCACAAACCGTGTACAGGGAACGGGACTTAGAATGGCAATCACCAAAAATATCGTCGATATGATGAGCGGCATTATCCAGATAGAGAGCGAAGAAGGAATAGGAAGTACCTCCGAGGTTATTTTTGAAGACTGCGCGCCGCATTCTCGTTAC
>NZ_JBBMEI010000116.1:0-7127 GCF_040096655.1 Blautia intestinihominis
TGCAAACTCTTTTCCAACAGCTGCTGCTCTGAATGATCTTTCTGTATATATGTCCCGTTATCATTTCCAGCATCACTTGCTTTTGCTACAACTGCTGTTTTTTTATCATTTTCTGGCTTTGCTTCTGGTAACAGCTGTTCAGCATCTATTTCCGGAAACACATACGAAAGCAAACTTTTGCCGGACATTTTCCAATATGCCAAAAATGCCCGTACAATGTATTTTGCTTTATTATGCCCACAGGAATTTAAATACTTTACAACCAGCCTGTGCATTTCATCTGTTTCATCAAACCGAAGATTAAAACGATATTCGTCTTTCTTTCCCATTTTTAATCCTCCCGTTCTTTAGCTTCTATCTGAAACTGCAATTTGTATCCTTTAGCATTTGCCTTAGGATCATTAATAATAAAATACTCCCCTTTGAAGCGTTCCCAGACTACCTTGATAATTTCAGACACCAGAATGGCTCCTCCACCCATGAATACAGTCTGTGTTGTTCGAAAGTCAATGCCAAGCTCACGGAACGTTCCGAGCAATTCCGTTACATATCCAATCGTTACCTCCCGGACTCGTTCTTTAAGTTCCTGCATATATCCTGTGTTTTTTCCAAGAATGATGTTATCAATATCTTCTTCATCAAGTGCAATGCTGTATTTTTGGCGTATAGCAGCCCGAATTCTGCCATACAGACATATCACGCCACTTTCCAGAGAATCAACGTGTTCCTTCTCCAATCTTCCGTATCGGAGGATCATATAATCCACCGTAAACCCACCAATATCAATAACAAGAACTTTCGGAAGTTCGGTCAAATGACGTCTTGCTGCCAGCACACAATATGCAGCATAGGCCTGCACATACACTTTCACCTCATGAATCAAAATCTGATAAGAGGTACCGCCATACTTAAAGCCAACCACTTTGCCATCTCTTTGGAAATACTGCTGAAACTTTTTTCGGTACTTTCCGTAATGTGCCGGTGGTAATCCTACCAGAAGTTCTATCTCGATCAGCTCATTAGGTGCTAAAACCGCCTCTTTTTTCATCGTATCCAATTCTTTTGCAATGGCAATCAATGTAAGAATGTAATAGCGATCATCTTCTGTCTTGTCTTCCATGTAAGATATCCTTCGGTTTGTTGTCCTGTAATATTTTCCACCAAATTCAATCACTTCATCGTTTTCTCCAGGAATCGTATCCAATACATCTATTCCTGAATTAAATTCATAATGTTCTGTTTTAATCATCTTATTACCGGTGTCAACTGATATAACCATATCTGTTCTCCTTTCAAAATTCCGAATTTTTATGCGTCTTTTTGTACGTCTTTTCAGCTTCAATATAATTTTTTCGGAATTTCTGTGTCAACAGAATCGCAGAAAAATTTTTTGTACCTCATATTTCCTGAAACTCTTCGCTAAACTGCTTCATCATTTTTTCACATTCACCTTCACAGCCCCAAAGTATACTTCCAACTGCCTCGAATGCCTGATCTCTCCACCGGAAATAAGTAGTTCTGTGAACCCGTGTAAGCTGAGGACAATGTGGTTCCAGTTTATCAAGGATTTCCTCTACATTTTCTGCTTTGTAAGCCGACATATAACTGTAATAGAGCACCCAATAATATCTCTCGCCCTGCGGATGATATTTTCTCATCAGATCAACGGACTCATCCATCAGTTTTAGAAATTTATTGGAATGATTAATCGACTCCACCCGTTCCTTTTCACTTGCAAGATCCGTATCTACATCCATGCCCGCCTGATATAAACTGTCCAAAAATTTATCTACATCGGTTCCATACTCTAACTGAAAATGTCTTTTGACCTGATTAATCTTAATCTGCATTTTCCAATTTACCGAACGATAAATTTTAAACAATTTCTCCACGTCATGATATGCCGTATTTTCTTTTCCCTTAAATTCCTCTGTTATAATGCCTGATCTTCCTTTTGGCATTTCTTTCCACCTTTCTTTCCATATTTTTCATTATAGAACCTCTCCAGTTCAGCATCTGCCTCACTCGCCTTGACCAGACAGCAATATAACCCCGTAATAACACATGCCAATACTACCAAAATCACTAAAACTATTTTCCAGATAATAAGCATCCTCCTCATCAATTATTTTCCCCTCTGTATAGAAAGAATAAAAAAAAGTACCATTTTCTGTAAAAAATAAAATTTTTTTGCAACTTTTTTAAGATTTTTTTGAAATCACACAAAAAACTGCTGTTATCTATGATTTTCACCTATAGATAGCAGCAGTTTTAAACAATTTGATTCTTTTCCCAATAGTCTCAATGCCAACAATCATATGAATTTTTCTAAACTTTATGCTCTGGAGCCTGACTAATACTTTTGACAGTTTTCCAAGACGTAAGAAGTAAGTGATATGCTTTAAAGTACAATCCGACGCCGTTATCTTTAAAACACACAATATACAATTCTCCATTACATCTGAGAATTTCTACCTCATGAACAAATCTATTTGATTCCACAAGATAGGCCGTATCTCCCGCTTTCATCTTCTCTCGCTCCTACACTTAGTATTTCATTCATTCTTTCTAAAATCAGAAGACCTTTATGATCCACAAACGTTTTATCAGAGGCATTTTCAGGAATTTCTTCCTTTACAAGCATTGTAAGCAATGCCGTACAGAGCTCATAATCAGCTTCCGGAACACGTTTCAATTCTTCCACCAAATCAATCGGTTCTGTGATCAGATAGTCCGTATAATTGCTTTTCCAGTCTCCTGTTGCAGCTAATAATCTCTCATACTGGTCCTCATACAGATTTTTTTGATTCAGCAATAATTGAATTTTCTTTAGTTTTTCACTTTTTCTCAATTTACTACACCGCCCCATTTTTCGAATGTATGTTCTTTCTTAATCTTATCACATTCTCTTTCAATAAGCCAGCTCTAATTTATTTTCATATAAAGAACCCATTCAAACTAATCTGTCCATTTATCCAGCTTTTCTGCACCTTGTCATTTGGCATATCATCACCTATCAAAAATGCTGATTTCGGATTATGATTTATACGATTAAGGCGCACACTTTTTTCATCATAATTTGCATAACAATACTTGCACATATGCGGACAACTATTATAAGCACCAATATCATTTCCCAAATAACATGCACACTCTTTTCTAAGGAATTGTTTTTTCGGCATGTCAAGTGACATATGAATGGCATTTTCATAAATCTGCTGTGTCATACAGCCATTACAGTCTGCTCCAAATGCAGCAAGTTCCGTTCCCTCCCCACAAGGCCGCAAAATCATTTTGTGCTCTGTGGCAATACGTGTCATACGTTCCCCAAGATATTTTCTCTGCTCTTTGGATACCATTTTCACTTCTGGAAAATTCCTTTTTACTTTCTGGTATAAATCAAGAAAACTTATCACGCAATTTTTTGTATACCCTTGTAAAGCCGCAGATATGCCCTCAAACTGTTCCAAATGATACTTGACAGTATATTTGTCATCGATAAAAATCGGATCGTATCTCCAGCCAATATGCTCTTCTCCTACAATTTCTGATATCTGCAGAAATGCTTCAATGATTTTTCTTTTACTTACAATTGTTTTAAATAATCCTGGTTCGATGTCTGCTTCATATGGAGTGATTGTGATATACCAGTATGTCCTGTAAGATTTCAGCAAATCCATATACTTCAACATAGGGACTGGATTTTTTGAACAGAATACAATCAAATCAACGACTTCAGGATCAAGGCTATATTCTGTAACCTGTAAAGGATCATAGGGATTTCTCACTCGAACATACCCTTCACGGATTCTATTTGTAAACCATTCGGAATAAAATGCAGGTATATCGGTTCTCATACTTGCATGTATAATCATCCTGCGCTCTCCTCTCGCGGAAGATAAATATTACAATATTATTACAAAAAATCTTTTATGAAGCAGACATTATTTCCGTCTGAAGCATAAAAGATTTTTTTAATGGTTGTATTAAATTTAACTTCATATTACTTAAAAAATAGATAATTGCAAATTCGTTTTCCAATGCCATGCAAATTTAAAAAAAAATGTTTAGGTTGTTTTCCGACGATAATTTTGACCACAGTCTTGTTTCTACTCAGGCATATTTCTTACCACTGAGTACCACTTATCGTTAAATGCTCATAAGTTCAAAATTCTTATAAAGCCTGTATTTATGCGGTTTTTCAACAATACCGAAATTTCACTAATGCATCATAGGGCTCATACCTTTACTACTCATAAAACTCCTTATTTCACACGGCTTTACGCCGCCTTTATCTTAAAGCTGACCATGTTTTGACACAGTAGAATGTTTTATGACTGTGTCAAAAACATGGTCAGACAGTGGTTAGTTACATTTTTTGAAACTTATTAAGTTTAACATAAATAATTAATGAGTTCAAGGTATCGTAATGAGAAAAATTTAGGATTTAATTCTGTAATAAAAATGGCGAGATGCTTATCGTAACACCCCGCCAGGCATCCACTTACACAAAATTTGTATAATCAGATTCTGTTCCATCTTTTATACTGTCAACAATTCAGCATTTTTTATAAATTGGCATATCAGGCATTGGGGACTAAATTGTTTATCTGTCCCGATGCCTCGCGATCCTTTTTTACTCTAGTATCCCCCCAAGTACCTCCAAGAGCTCATCCACCACGATCGGTTTTGCCAGGTGTCCGTTCATGCCTGCTTCCAGGGAGGTCTGGCGGTCTTCGTCGAAGGCGTTGGCGGAAACGGCGATGATCGGGATCTTTGCGATGGCTTTGTTTTCCAAAGAGCGAATCTTTCTGGTGGCGGTGTAGCCGTCCATAACTGGCATCTGGATGTCCATGAGGATGACATCATAAAAGCCTTCCGGGTAATAGGTGACTTTTTCTACGGCAATGGCACCGTTTTCAGCAGTATCTACTTTGAAGCCAGCCTCTTCCAGAATGGCAGTGGCGATTTCACGGTTCATGCTGTTGTCCTCCACAAGAAGGACTCTTTTGCCGGCAAAAAATTCCGGCGAACAGGAAATTGTCTTCTGTTCTTCTGATTTCTCTGGTGCTTCCGCGATCCTCTGACACAGCCGGACGATGATCTCAGTTCCCTTGTTTTCCTCTGATTTGATATCGATCGTTCCACCCATGGCATCTACAAATCCTTTGATGATCGTCATTCCAAGCCCGGTTCCCTGAATGCCGCTGATCGTGGAGTTTGCCTGACGCTCAAATGGCTCAAAAATCTTCTGGCGAAATTCCTCACTCATGCCGCAGCCATTGTCTTTGACATGGATCTCATAATTTCCAAAATTTTCCTTTTCACAGGGTTTCTGTATGATCCGCAGGGAAATGCTGCCACCAGTTTGGGTGTACTTCACCGCATTTCCAAGAAGATTGACCAGGATTTCCTTTACACGCAGCTTATCACAGTAAATATACATATCCTGGACCTGCCAGATATCAATGGAAAATTCCTGCTTCTTCGCCAGAGCCTGATCCCGGATGATGATATCTGTTTCCCTTACGATATCCGCGATGCTCCAGACACTTTCATCCAGCTTTGTCTGCCCGCTCTCAATCCTGCTGATCTCCAGTACTTCATTTACGATCCCCAAAAGATGATTTCCCGATATCTTTATCTTTGAGAGATAATCCTGTGTCTTTTCTGTATCACCGCCCGCCTGGATCGCCAGATTTGTAAAGCCCAGCACTGCATTCATCGGTGTCCGGATATCATGGGACATATTCTGCAGAAATACTTTTTTGGCTACGGATGCCTGCTTTGCTGCGCACAGAGCTTTCTCCAGAAGTTCCTTCTGTTCGCACTCAAAAGTGTGCTGTCTGCCTCTCCCGAATTAACTGCATCAATACACGCCTCGATCCCATCATACATCACGATCTCAGCATCCGGATAATTCGCCAGTGTATACCAGTACTGACGGAGATTATTCTGATTTACCGCAATTCTGGAAGTAACCTCATTATCATACGGCTCGCGGTAAACGAGTGCTATCGGAAACGCAACGACAGCAGAACTCTGCACAAATTCTTCCTGCTCTGCATACCACTTTCCATCACTGACAGGCATTACAAAATCCACTTCTCCGTTTTTCAGGCAGTCCAGCATTTCCTGCTGGTCATCAAAGCATCTGTAAATGATCTCCGGATCATAATCACCGGAAAGTGCATCAAACAGATCCGGTACGATGTCCGACACAAGGCCGGTCGCAGATCCGTCCTCTGCCTTATCGCAGTATGGCAGATAGTCTGCCAGGTAGCCCACCGTTATCTGAGCATGTTCCTTCATCCACTGCTGTTCCTGCTGCGAAAGAAAAACACTGACCGTTGTTTCTGTATAATATTTGTTTCGCAGCTCATCAACTTCCACCGCATCCTGCTCATTCATAATGGACATTGCCATATTCAGTTCACTGAGCAGATCCTCCCTTTCCTTTGCAGTGCACAGATAAAAAAGCTGCTTGCCGATCTTTTCGACAGGAGTGATACCAGAGTAAGAAGAAACCACATTATCGGCACTTACAAACCCATCGATCTGCTGTTCATTAAATACCCTGGCACATTCCGTAAGATCCGAATAATATTCAATCTCAATATCGGCACGGTGTCTGGCTTTCCATTGTTCCAGTGCTGCAGTCATACGCTGATCGCCTTTGAGCGTACCAATCTTCTTGCCACTGTATGAGGCAATGTCGCCGCACTGCATGGAGCTATCATCCGTATCCTTATAAATATAAAAAGTCTCATTCAGCATTTCACTGTCCGGATAGCCGATCTGATCCACTCTGTCCTCAGAATAAGCCACACCTGCCATCAGATCGATCTCGCCGTCCTTCAGCTTCTCGAACAGTTCATCCCATTCGCCATAAACATACTCATATTTCCAGCCTGTATAAGATGCAAGTTTCTGAAGATATTCGTAACTGTATCCGCTTTTTGGAGCCCTGTCATCCATACCTTCCTGAAAATTATTCGAAAAATAATAGCCTACTTTTACGGTTTCCGCACTTTGCGCAGAAACATCTACAGATCGAGTAGGAGACGGCTTTTGCCGCCGACCTCTCACACCACCGGACATGCGGTTCCGCATCCGGCGGTTCAGTT
>NZ_JBBMEI010000117.1:0-6850 GCF_040096655.1 Blautia intestinihominis
GTTATTCAATATCTGTTTGAAGAACCTACACTCTTCATCATTGCATTTATGTGCATCCTCGGATCTTATATTGAGGTGAAAAACATGTCCCAGTTTTTCGGTTTTTCCACTGCGGTAATCGTGAAATTCACATGGAATATGCATGCTTTTTAGCTTCTCGTACATCAGAGGTGCCTGGCCTCTGAGAAAGTCTTCTTCTGCTGTCATGAGGAACGCCGGTGGGAATTTTTCTGTCACGTAATCATCTGCACAGAGCAGCTGAAGTTCCTGTTTCGTTCCTTTTCCCGGAAGATATTCTTCCATCAGTTTTCCTGTAAGCTCGTCCAGATTTTCCTCTCCCATGTGATACTGTCCGCAGTTCAGTGCCACTGCACGGATCTGCGGAGCTTCTGGTGTATGGAATTTATAATTTCCGGCATAATCAGGATTCGTACAGATATCCAGATAAAGAGACAGGATATGTGCTCCTGCGGAGTCGCCCACTGCAAAGAGTTTCTCTGTATCTAATCTATAAGTTTCTGCGTTTTCCAGCACCCAGGTAAATACGGAATTTGTATCTTCCAGTGATGCCGGAAACTTATATTCCGGTGCCAGGCGATAAGAAAAATTCACCACCGCAAAGCCTCGCTCTGCAAGATCCATGCAGTAGAACTGATACCTTTCTTTGTCACCGTATACCCATCCACCGCCATGAACACTGACGATCACTGGAAGCTTTCCCGTAGCATCCTTTTGGCGATATACATCCAGTTTCTGCCATTTAGATTCTGTTCCATATATAATATCATCGTATCTTACAATGTTCTCCGGGGTCTTAAGCCCTGCATCTCTTTTATTATCTTCTTCTGCAAATTCTGCACGTATGATGTCGCTGATCCTTACCATTCTTATGTTCCTTTCCTATATTAAAAAACCGACCTGCATTTTCTACTTCTATTGTAGCGAATACCTGTCGGTTTTTATATCTTTATTTTGTGTTTTTTATTCTTTTATTGCGTTGTCTGTCCCGAAATCCATCACGCTCTTTTTGTCATAAACGACTCAAATCTCACATGCTGATCCATCTTGTCACCAATCATGCCGATCACTTTTCCCATGGTAAATGCGGCAAGGATCGTGCCGATTCCGAGTCCGTCCAGATGTCCGAGGATGATGCAGGTCATCAGTGCTGTTATGGTAAGGCAGGTAACGTCATAGCCGATTTTGATCCTGGAATATTTTACCTTCGTGATATCTGCCAGTTCTCTCGGAAACAGGTCTGTCGGGATGATCGGAAGACCGCAGCGGTTGGAAAGTGCGATCCCGATGCACAAGAGCAGGTAGCTGATGATAAAATAAAGTACCCGGTAGCCAATGGCTGTCGGCAGGACGCCTATCCACATTTCATGTACATCGAGCATCTCGCTGAATGCAAATCCAACGACAAAGCTGAAAAGATATGGTGCGACGAATTTCTTCCGCATGATCATCAGGGATAATACCAGAAGTCCCTGGAAAATGTAGGTCCAGGTTCCAAGGGAGATCTTATTGAATACTTCCGAAAATGCATATGGTACACTGGAAATCGCCGAGATCCCGGAACCGGAATACAGCATCAGCACAACTCCCAGGCTGTTGATCAATACCACCACCAGCAACGCCAGCTCGCCCCGCAGGACCGGTAATTTTTTGTTCTCTTGCGTCTCAATTTCTTCTGTCACTTTATATTTCCTCCATAGGTAATTTATGGTAACTGTTCAGTACCTTCACAGTTACAATTTATGCCTTGTCTATCTTAGCACTCGGAAGTTCTTTTTTAAAGAGACAATATACCAATTTAGTAAAAAATTTGTCGAACGTTTCTCTTTGACAGATATATAATTACCCTTTATAATTTAGAACAAATATTTCTAATCTGTTTCCGGATAAAATTCCTATTATTTGCACCTTGACAGTTGAATACAGGGTTTACACCCTTATGATTATCACCTATAATAATTACTATAATTATGAAAGGTGGTGCCAATATGGAGGTTACTCATGATATGAGTGATCAGGAATTAAAAGCTTTACTTATCGACAAATACACAGACCTGCAGCGTATTAAAAGAGCTAATGGTGATACTGTAAACGAAGAATTGGACTATCAGATCAAAGTGGCAACAGCCAAATTATCATCTTTCGGAGTTAATGTAGAAGACCTTACATTATAAATACCGATCAAGTAGCTGTATAACACAAAAGAGTGTAAATCCTGTACTGAATTGTCAAGATCTGCACTCTTTTTATCGTATACGGAACATTGATTTTACCGTTTCATCGCCTCGCGGATGCACATTTCTATGTACTCTTCTCCGAGAGCTGTATTCACAGTCAGATCGAAGTTTGCTGATGCGCCCCAGATACGGCCGGTGTAATAGCGGTAGTTGTCGGCGCGCCATTTATCTTCTTTCTGGATCTTCTGTTTTGCGTCTTTTTCGGACAGATGCAGACGGTCCATGACTCGTTTCATTCTGTTTTCCATTGGTGCGCAGAAGAAAACTCTGAGGCAGTTTTTGTTGTCTCTAAGGGTGTAGTCAGAGCAGCGTCCTACGATCACGCAGTTTCCTTTTGCAGCAAGTTCTCTGACGACCTTTGATTCAGCTTCGTAGATCTTGTCCTTCGGTGCTTCCTCGTCCGGCTGTGCATACATATACATCTGGTTCACCAAGTCATACAGGAAACTGCTGGTCATCATCTCTTCTTTTTTCTGGATAAATTCCGGTGTATATCCTGTCGTTCCGGCAGTCATCTCGATGATCTCCTGATCATAAAAAGCGTAGCCAAGTTTTTCTGCAAGTGCTTTGCCGATATCGTGTCCGCCGCTCCCAAACTGTCTGCCGATCACGATGACATTACGCTGAACTTCATCTGCCGGTTTATCCACAGATGCCGCACCGGATTTGCCGGCACTTTCCACATTTTCCCCTGCGAACTCTTCCGGAAACAGAAGCGGTTTGACAAATGCAAGCTTCTTGCCAAAGACTCTGGCAATAAATCCAACCAGAAGTGCCGCAATGATCGTACCTTCACGCACACCATTGAGATGTCCGGTAAATACAAAGGACAGGATTGCCGCGATCACCGCCATGGAAACGTCAAAGCAGATTTTTGTCGTACCAAAGTTGGTTTTCCATGTCAGAACGATCGCGCGGACAAAAGATTCTCCCGGCAGCATAACAACGTCTGCCAGCACTTCCATGTACACACCAAATCCAAGGATCAGACATCCGATCAGAAGATATACGATCTTCATAACATACGCCTGCGGGTTTACCCATGTAAACAGAAGCATGGTAAGATCGATGAAATATCCAAAGATAATAGATACCGGTATCTGCAGAACATGTTCCAGTTTAAAATTTTTACGCAGGATCAGTAACTGCAGTAAGATCAGAAATACGCTGAAGAAAATCGTAAAGTTTCCGAGTGTAAACGGAAAACTTAAGCTTAATACATACGGAATCGATGAGATCGGTGAGGTTCCGAGACTTGCCTTGGTGATCAGGCTGACACCAAGTGAGTTCACGAACAAACCGATCAGAAAGATCACGTATCTTTTTAGTTTGTTCATTTGTTCCTTCCTTCTTTCCCTGTTTCTTCGCATCCTGTCTCAGACAGGTTACTGTAAATTTTATGATAAATCTTCATAAAAGCCTCTGCTTCTTCTGGAGAAATATCTTTCCACGCAGCCTCCTCGATCTCCACAAAAGCTTCTTCGACAAGCTTCTGGCTTTTTTTCCCGGATTCTGTCATAAAAATATGAAAAGTCCTTCTGTTTCCATTGAGCATGCGCCGCTCGATCAGGCCTTTCTCTTCCATACGGTTCAAAATTGAAGTCAGCGATCCCGCCTCAATAAAACAGCCCGCCGCGATTTCCTTCTGACTGGCTCCATCATGATCCTTGAGATAATCCAGAACCTTCGGCTGTCCAAGCGTAAGCCCCGAAGCCTTCACCCGCTCCAGAAGCCTCTTCTGGATCAACATCTGGTTAGCCATTGTCAGATAATGCAATGATGTGTCCATGTTTCACGTTCCTTCCCTGTTTGCGTTTGATGCAAAATAAAATACTTATAATTCTAACGTTTAGAATTATAACTTTTTTTGTAAAAAGTGTCAATATGACTTTTTTCTTAGATTTCAGCCCTTTCGATCACACAGCTATGTTTCTTGGAATAAAGCAGACATCTGCAAAGCCTTTTCCTGTTGGCAATTCTCTGATAATTGTGTAGTACTCTCTTGCAAAATAAAATGCCAGGTGAATTGTACAGCTCAATGAATTTTCGTTATTGTATTGCAGAATTGAGATTTCATTATGCGCACATTCACTTCCCTTCGCAACAGCTTCCGCATCCTGATTCCACAAGTCTTCCAGAAGTTTCCGTGAGTTTTCCACTGACCGGATCACTTCGTGCCAATCCATCGTACTGATTGCATTAATATATTCCTTGTCTTTTAGCCAGAAACGCAAAAAATCCAAATATTTTTTCTGTGCGTCTCTGTCCTGTTCATATTCACGAAACAGACAGTCCCACTCATCGATCAAAATTATGAAAGGTGAATTTGTCTTTGCAAAAACATCCTGCATGACAAAAACAAGATTTTCCTCTGTTACAAATTCTGGATATTTATTTCTGAGATCTGCAAGAATTCTTTTCTGCAGTAACTTAAGCATATCATCCATACTCTGCGTTGCACTCAGAAATTCCTGCATGTTGATTTTTATTACATCGTATTTATTTATATTTTCATCAAAAGACGTATCTTTATTGATTTTTAATCCCGCAAAAAGTTCTTTTGTATCATTCTCTTTATCATAATACGCCGCAAGCATATTAGCGGCCATGGACTTGCCAAATCTTCTCGGTCTGCTGACACAGACATATCTCTGTTCTGTATACAGTAACGTATTCATTTGCCTGATAAGACCACTTTTGTCAATATAAATCTGCGACCGCAAACTCCCCCAAAACATCGTACTACCTGGATTAAGATAATTACCCATGTGCCAAAATCCTTTCCTGTAGCTGTTGAAAAATGACTGCAACTACTTTTATTATAAAGTTTCAGCTGAGGAATAACAAGAAATTTCACAATAAAGGAACCTGCTCTATACGACAAATTCCCGCAGCTTTCGCCACGGGAATTACTTTAGAATAACAATTTAGCATTGTTCATGTATTTATTATAGACTTTGAAAAATGCTGTTTTTGAATATCTTTTTCCATTTACCTCATAGATCGGAACCGGATATGCACTGCTTGTGGTATGGAAATAGTTTATAATCTGTTTCACCTTTCCATTCTGTAAAATATATGTGCGGCATATATTCTCTGACGATGTTCCTGTTTTTATTGTAAGATACTGTCCTTTCAGATAAGCACCTCTCGTAGATCCATAAATCAGAGGTGTAACCTTGCCTTTATAATATGTAAAGAATACAGCCCATGGATAATTATGCAGCATGAGTTCTTTTATTCCATCGTTGTTTATATCAATCAGACGGTATCTGCTGAAATTTCTCCGATACACTGTGGTAAGTTTTCCATCCCAGTTATTTCTCACCCTGTAGGAAGCCCCATAGGATCTCAGCACTTTCTGATACCAGTCGCTTCTTACCGTTACCTTGCAGCTTCTCTTTACGCCATTACTGGTCGCTGTGATCGTCACCGTGCCTGCTTTCTTCGCAGTTATCACTCCGTTCTTAACCGTTGCGATCCGTGTATTGCTGGATCTCCATGATGCTGACTTTGTTTTTCCTCTGCTGTCAAGTGCTCTGATTGTAGTACTTTCTGTAACATACATGGAAACCTGTGTCCTGTTCAGTTTCATTGTTCCGCTCGCAGCAGACACCGGTACTGCCAATATAAACAATAATGCAATAGCAATAAGTACAATAAAATTTTTCTTCTTTTTCATTAGCGGTTCCCCCTTTATTTAATATTCTGACTCCATCTGCCACTGATATGACATATTTGTAATTTTTCCATTACGAATACTTATAGAAATTACTTTTGCTCCTTTTATATACATGCTTCCGGTTCTTCCCTGCCATACCCTCCGCCATTTATATCTTGTAAATCGCTGATATGCATTCGCCGGAGTCATCCCAACTTTTACTCCATATAAAGAAAGGCTTCTGTCTCTGATACACACGTTCCATCTGCCAGCCTTATTCTTGTAATACGTTTCGCCCTGAAGATAAGAACAGTTGGAAGAATATTTTCCCTTGGCTGCGTATGTTACTCTCGTGCTTCTTACTGTACGGTTATAGAAATTTACCGATGAGCGTCTGTTCATACTGGGAACATGGCGCATTCCCAACTCATATGCCGCCGAAGACATCTTTCTGTTCATTACCCTGGAAACCTCTGTTGTTCTTGCCTGTACCGGTAATGCAAAAAACAATGTACAAACCAGAATCAAAAAACACATTAACATATTCTTTTTCTTCATATTCGTTTTCCTCCCTGTTTTTGATATTACACTTAAGTATAATTAATGTCCTAAACAGCGTCAAGTAAACAATCTATTTTAATCCTGAATTATTCACTGCAACGCCGTGAACATGGCTAAAAGCCGCATAGTTGCTGTATTTTAATTGCATATTGCTTTTCACTTCAAAGCAATAGGCAAATTAAAATAAATTTTGACGGAGATGATCTATCCTCCGATGCAGGACTCCTTTTGATAAAAGAATTCGCTGCAAAGATCGGCTTTGTAAAGCTGATCAAAAAGAACTTTAAAACTAATGATAACCTATTGTGCTACTTCAAATAAATTATATGAAAACCTGTAAATGCGCAAAGAATCCCTGTAATTATTGGAAAAC
>NZ_JBBMEI010000118.1:0-6745 GCF_040096655.1 Blautia intestinihominis
AATCAAAAACGCTGGGAGCAATTCTCAGCGTTTTTGATTGGTTTTATTTAACATAATATTATGATACTTTTTTTACCTTAGAATTAATGGACATAAAGCCTGTTTCAGGATGTCGCGGATAAATATTCTTATACCTGTAAGTACTCAGCACGATCCCCATGAGTCCATAAGAAATTATGATACAGCTTCCTCCGGCTGAAAAAAACGGAAGAAATGTTATTGATTGCGGAAATACGCCAAGATTCTCAAGGACATTTATCAAAAAACTGATGAGAAATACAATTCCGCACCCGCATCCCATCATCATGCCCAGCTGATTTTTCTGTCGTAATGCAGTGTTGAAGACTGCAAAAATCAGAACCGCAAGAACACAGCACAAAAGTATAGCTGCAATTATTCCATATACAGATGACAGATAGGTCAGAATGTAATCCGCATTAAATGCTGGCAGGATTCCCGTTACATCTGATTTGCTTTTCCCGATCAGCTTATTTTGTCTCCAAAGTGAATGCAACATTTTTGTGAGATAGTCTGTTTCGCTGCCGCTGGAAAACATCGCCTGTATGCGCGCAATTTGATATTCCGCCAGCCTGTTTCTCAGGTACATACTCAGAAAAGCTGCTATGGGCGCGGTCAAAAACACAGCCCATATTCCACAGATAGTTCTTTTCTTTCTGACTGTAAACCAGTCCTTTTTGATTGCGATCGTCAACATAGTCAGCATAGTTACCAGCATCACACAAGCTGTCCTGAGTGCCGGCAGGCTGTAAACTAATATTACTGGAGCAATCAGCCATAAGATTGCTCTTATCAGTCCCTTATATCCCCACCCATGATATTTATATAAAATCGCCCCATATATAGGGACATAAAACAGCATCAGTTTTTGTACATCCATGCCTCTTCTGCCTCCCGGCAGTGATATAAAAATCCTCGCTCCGTTTACCTGGCCTCCTTCCAATATAACCAGCAAACAGACGGCCAATAAAACAGCTGCAATTATTTTTGAAAATTTTGCCAGTACGGTATAGTCCAGCAGATACAAAATCATCATGACAGCCAGCCCGATCATAACATGAAACACATATCTGTCAGAACCGGCTACCGCATTCTCACTGGCTTTTCCGGAAATCCCTGCATGTATCAGAACACCTGCAATGCTGATAAATATAATTATTCCCAAAAGTTTCCATGCAGCCTGAGGTCTGTGGATACTGTCAAGGGAGATTCCTGTTTCCACAGGATCCCCCATGTCTCTGACAGCTTCCTTCTCTGCCTGTTCATGATCCATGCCTGCCTTCATGTTTTCCGCAATCTGATCCTCCATATGATCCTGCAGTTCCTGTTTTATGTATGGTCTGGCTTTTGTGCAGCGAATTTGTTCCAGCAATAATTTCAGATATTCGTCCATAACTCACACCTCCAATATAAGCACATTGGTCACTGCTGCAGAATACTCTTTCCATTCCTCTATTTTCTTTTCAAGGAATCCTCTTCCCTGTCTGGTAAGGCTATAATACTTTCTGGTCTTTCCAGCTACATCCTGTTCATATACTGTCAGGAGTCCTTTCTCTTCCAGGCTGTGCAGCAATGGATAAAGAGTTCCTGCCTTCAGCTCAAATACATTCTGAGATTTTTGCCTCAGTGTGTCGATCATCTCATATCCATACATATCCTTTTCAGACAAAAGTTTCATTACAAGCATTGCCATACTTCCTGAAACCAATGCTCTTTCAATAGCCATCTGGTCCACCCCCTTCTTAGAATAAATTATATATCGGCTTCCTATATATCGGTCATCTATATAATAGATTATTTTACATTATTTGTCAATATATCAATAAGATTTAGTCTAAATTTTATATCTAATTTGCGATTATCCGCATAAACACTATACTTTCAATCACTTTGAAGTATAGAAAATTATTTAATTTACCACGAATTTACCACAATTGAATGAGCCTTGATATGACAATAAAATAGCACTAAAAAGACACCCTTTACACCTGAGTGGTGTCTTTTGTTAAAAAGCAGTCAATCCTAAGACTAACTGCTTTGTGTGTATGGATATAAAGTTGTCAAACTGGGATTGTATGTTGGAAATTATTCTACATCAATCACATCATCTTCACCTATTTCTATGAAAGTGGTGCTACTATCTGTTGAAACGTTTTTAGATACTGACATATTAAATATTATCAAGAGGATATTCAATAGCACAATTACTAGGAATATAACCCCAGCAATTTTCCAAATTTTTTTGCTACGCCTATTCTTAATTGCCATCTGTTCACTGATTTTTGCAAGTTGTTCTGCGATGACATCATTATCATCTTCATCAGGTATTGTTCCTCCAAGCAATACAAATTAACATTATAGTTGCATTACTCTTATATTGATGTAAAACTTAATATTCTATTGTTCCCAATATCACATAGAACCGAATTTACTACCACTATCTTATTTAAAAATGAAAATATCTTCTATCGGTGCATTGAGAACCCGTGAAATATCAATCGCCAGTTTTAGAGATGGATTGTATTGTGCTTTTTCCAACCTCATAATTGTTTCTCTACGAACCCCGACTTTTTCTGCCAGTTGTTCTTGTGTTAAACCTTGTGCTACACGATATACCTTTAAGTTGCACATGAAATCTTCTACCATGACTTATTCTCCTTTTTCGTAGCGGTATAATAAATAGTTGCTAAGAAAAATGACTAAAGCATAGATAAGTGAAACAGAAATGAGCATAAAAATTGCACACCATTCCACATTACGAGAAAACATTCCTATTGCCATAAGCCAAATGACTATAAAGAGAAGTTTAAATCCTACTTTATAGGCGTTTATTTCTGCTTTTCTTTTATTTTCTAAAAAAAGTTCATCTTCTAAAGTGTGAGAAAGTTTTCCTTCAAAGAAAAAGCCGAAAAAGCCAAAAAATATAAAGAATACAAAAGGATATATTTTCCCATATTCAAAATAAGTCCAAAAACCGCTAAAACCTAGAAATCCAAATATTCCACACAGTCCCCAATATGAAGATACTGTTCTTGAATAGTTTTTGTCTTTAAAATTTTTAGAAAAGGCGTTTTTAAAGAAGATAACTGTTACATATAAGACATAAATAGCTATCAAAGCACCGACTATCAACATTGGTATATCCTTTATGGAAAATACATAATTAGACATATCCATGTTTTTAACCCAGCGTGCGTCGTTAAATAATAAAGAGTAAATTATCCCTGCAATCAGTAATATTACACACCCTACTCCCATAAAGATAACTTGTTTCATTTGTTTTTTTGTCATAATCATCCCTCTTTTCAATGTGATGTTTTTGTATCTTTATAAGACAAATATATCACTTAATATAAATGGTGTCAACAAGAAAATGATACAAATACATCTCATATCGTTTTTATATAATTTACTACAAATCAGATTTTGTCCCTTTCTTCCTCTTGTCTGCCACAAACAGTAAAGGAAAAGCCCTGTCAAGAGCCTTGCCACCATTGGTGGTGCTTTGCACTCTTTACTGGGCTTTTTGTTTGCTGTATCTTCTACAAAGAGGAAAAGGGTTACTCGTCCTCATCATCAAAATCGTTATTTTTCAATACTTCCCGTAATAATTCCATATCTTCTTTTGAATTGGGGTTTATCATTTTTACGACTTGATAAGGTGTCCTATATTTATGTCCCTCTATGCTTTCACCGAACATATCCATGCTGTATAAATCATCATAGTGGTCTAACAGTTTTTGAAACTTCAAATGCTGGATAAATTCTTTGATTGGATAAAGGTCGGACGCTACAATGCTTTTTCCGTTGATGTAGTCGGTAATATATTCCCGTAACTTTTTCAACTCATATTCCAGCCATTCTTCTTCGCTGTCAAAGAAGTTGTCATAATGCCCATGTTTTAATTCTGCATTTAGTCGTTCTTCAATTCTTAAAAACTGGCAGACTTCCTTTTCGGCTTGATTAACATACTTCCATTCTCCCGACAGTAATTCATTTGGGGTTACACCCAGCACGTCCATTATCTTTTCTAATGTATCAAAGGTAGGATAATTTACACCCCGTTCAATCTTGGAAAGGCTCTGCATATTGATACCGATTTTGTCCGCAAGTTCCTGTTGTTTCATTCCTCTGTGCTTTCTTATGGTCTGTATATTTTCTCCTAAGAAACTGATTTTCTTTTCGTAATGCTCCATAACTCAGTATAAACACTCCTTTCATTGCTTTTATTGGTATTTATAAGCATATCATACTTAATATATATCAAAAAGTCAACAAAAACTTCTTGACAAGTAATTCTAATAGCGTTATTATCGTATCAGATAGAGTGATTAAGCACGCTAGGGTCAATCACACGCTTGAGTAAGCATAGAAAAGATGTATTTTCATTTTGATAGAATGAATAAACGTGGACTATCAGACAGAAAATAGTGGTTTCCAAAAGGGGCTGGCTGGACGGGGCACGTCCCCCAGACGTGTTTCGGACAGACAGTTCCTTTTGGAAAGGGAACGCCTTTAGGCGTTCATAAAGGGCGTATATGTAACACCGCCCTGCGCATACATGTCATAGTACCTAGGAACTGTGATAAATAAAGGAAAAAACACGATTTTTACCCCGCAAAAAAACGGGAAGTACGAAAGGAGAAATGCACTATAACTACACACAAAAATTTATCCGTTAAGATTGATTACATCAGTATTGTATTTGATACTGTAACCGCTGAAGATGTAATCATGCACATTTTAGGTTTACCGACTGATATTTTCAATGTCTATCCGGCAAGCATTAAATACAAAACCTATCAAGCACGCTGGCAGATTGGAGATATTTATGTATCGGGGAACGCAAGGAAAACAGAGGACAACCCACAAGGGTTAGGCTGTTATCTTGTTATGACTGGCAGAGGTTGTGATGATATTTTCCGTATTCTCGACAGTAGGAATTATACCTTTGGGGATATGTTCCGACGCTGTGAGCGAAGATACGGACTGGATAATTTCCATTTCACAAGACTTGATATTGCCATTGATGATAAGAACGAAAAGCCATTCTTTACCATAGAGCAGATAAAGAAGAAATGCGAAAAAGAGGAATTTATTTCTAATAGTGAGGGCTACCACTTTGACGAAAGCAAGTTTGATGATTTCGACACCGCAAAGACTGTTTATATCGGTGCTGGAAAATCGGGATTGTCCTATCGCTTTTATGATAAGGATAAGGAAGTCTGTTCAAAACATAATAAGACGCTTGAGGAAGTCGACAGTTGGAAACGGACAGAAATGCAACTGCGTGATGATAAGGCTCATGCTTTTGCCATGACATTCAAGGACAGACCGCTGGAACTTGGAGAACTGGCTTTCGGGCTATTGGCAAACAACCTACGCTTTGTCGTACCAAACAGAAACGAAAGTAATAAGAGCAGGTGGAAAACTTGTCGGTTTTGGGAACGCTTTTTAGGGGCTGTGGAAGTCTTAAAACTGCAAGTACCAAAACAGCAAAATTCCCTTGAAGAAACACAGCAATGGCTCACAGAGGGTGGCGTGATTTCCGCTGTCAAAAGTTTTTACTTCTTGGAAGAACATGACGCATTAGGTGGTCTGGAAAAAGTGGGAACTATGCTTGATAAGGCAAGATACCGCAATTCCCTTTCCAGTAAATTAACCGCTCATTTACAGAGGATAAACCGCACCGACCTTATTCCCTATATCCAGTATGACACGAAACATGGGAAAGGGGGTATCTGATGAATAACAACGATATTCCTGTATGGGAAAAATACACCCTTACCATTGAAGAAGCGTCAAGGTATTTCCGTATCGGAGAAAACAAGTTAAGACGATTGGCAGAGGAAAACAAGGACGCTGGCTGGTTCATTATGAATGGCAACCGCATACAGATTAAACGCCGACAATTTGAACAGGTCATTGACAAATTGAACGCAATCTAATGCAAATGAGCCTTGTATGTGTTATGATGAACACAAGTCATATCAAGGCTCTTTCCAACAAGGAAAGGAGCAGACACCATGAAAGAAAAAAGACGGGATAGCAAAGGACGTATCCTGCATACTGGCGAGAGCCAACGAACAGACGGAAAATACTTATATAAATATGTGGACGCATTTGGAAACACAAAATATGTGTATGCCTGGAGATTGACACCCACAGACCCGACACCAAAGGGAAAACGGGAAAAATCCTCACTTCGAGAACTGGAACAGCAGATAAGACGAGATATTGAGGACGGTATCGACAGCACAGGCAAGAAAATGACGCTTTGCCAACTTTATGCCAAACAGAACGCACAAAGGGCAAATGTGAAGAAAAGCACACAGAAACAACGGGAACAACTCATGCGGTTATTGAAAGAGGACAAGTTAGGTGCTAGGAGTATTGATACAATCAAGCCCTCTGACGCTAAAGAATGGGCGTTACGCATGAAAGACAAAGGCTTTTCCTACAATACCATTAACAACCATAAACGCTCGTTAAAAGCGTCATTCTATATCGCCATACAAGACGATTGCGTAAGGAAAAATCCCTTTGATTTCAAGTTAAGTGAAGTCCTAGAAAATGATACCAAAGAGAAAGTCGCATTGACAGAGGAACAGGAACAAGCCTTACTCTCATTTATCAAGACAGACAATGTGTATCACAACCATTATGATGATGTGCTGATACTGTTAAAGACTGGACTTCGTATCTCGGAACTGTGCGGACTGACAGT
>NZ_JBBMEI010000119.1:0-6512 GCF_040096655.1 Blautia intestinihominis
CTCACATGACTGAAGTCACGTGAGGATAGAGTTTTTAATTCACAAAATAAGCAGAACTTTAGAGGTCAGGGAAAATTCGAACATGAAATTTTCCTGACTTTTTTCATTTCTTGACAGATGTATTTTTTGGTGATACAATACAGTTCTTTGGTGAAACAAAATGTAACATATATGAATCGAAATATAACTATTCAACATAACCATGCTGACAAGCTCAGAGAAGGACAGGATATGAACAAGAAAGAAAATCATTCTGTAAAAAGTGAAATAGAACAGGCATTTCTCCGTCTTATGACACAGAAATCCTATCTGGACATCACTGTAACAGATATTGTACAGGAAGCGAAGGTTGCGAGGGTTTCTTTTTACAGGAATTTCGCTTCTATTTCGGAAGTGCTGGACAGTATCGCAGATGCGACTGCAGAAAAACTGAATATAGAATTCCTGCCGCTGTTGGATACAACAGATGAACGAAAACTGCGGGAATATCTGTTTAATTATTTTTATCAGATATCACTGAATTACAAAGAGATGTGGGCAATTCGTGGACTGAACATGGATCTTTTTACAAAACGTCTCGGAGAAAAGATTCACGAAAAACGTAAAGCGATCGAATCAGAAGATTCGGATATGTCCGAGAAATACGGATGGGTCGTAAAACTTTGCATATTGGATGGAGTTTCCAGACGATGGCTTATAGATGGGTTAAAAGAAACTCCGGAAGAGATGATCAATTACGTAATGCCGATCATTAAGACGTTATAGAAATACAGGTTAAAAGACAGAATACGAAGGAAGAAGATAATATGAAGAAAACAGGAATCATGACAGACAGTCACAGTGGAATTTTGAACGAAGAAGCAGAAAGACTTGGAATCAAGGTGCTTCCGATGCCGTTTTACATCGGAGAAAAAGTATATCGTGAAGGCGTAGATCTTTCCAGAGATGAATTTTATGACATGCTTCGAAAGGGTGTAGATGTGTCCACATCTCAGCCGTCACCAGTAGAAGTACTGGATATGTGGAAAGAAATGCTGAAAGAATATGAAGAAATCGTCTATATCCCGCTCAGCAGTGCATTAAGCGGCTCCTGTATGGCTGCACAGGCAATGGCAAATGAAGATGCATTTGCCGGCAAAGTATTTGTCGTAGACAATGGTCGTGTAGCAACACCAATGCATCGTTCCGTCCTTGATGCAGTAGAAATGGCAGAAAAAGGTTACAGCGCAGCCGAAATCAAGAAAATCCTCGAAGAGACCAGAGAAAAAATGACTATTTACATTGGCCTCAGCACTCTGGAATACCTCAAAAAAGGTGGAAGAGTCAGCTCCATGACAGCCCTGGCAGCAGATGTCCTGAACATCAAACCAGTCATGCACTTCAGCACAGGAACCCTCGATACCTACCAGAAATGCCGCGGTATGAAGAAGTCCCGCAAAGTCATGATCGATGCGATGAAACATGAACTGGAAACCAATTTCCGTGAAGAATACGCTGCCGGAAAAGTATATCTGATGGCAGCCTCAAGCAGTACTGACGAAGCAACAGAAGAATGGGTCAGCCAGATCAAAGAAAACTTCCCGGGAATGGAAGTCATGTGTGACAAACTTTCTTTCGGTCTTTCATGTCACATTGGACCGGATGGACTTGGTATCGGATGCACCTGTAAGCCGGTGTAAAGTAAAAAAATTCACTCGTCTTCCCACACAGGCAGCGGCAGATCGTTTTCCAGTGCATGTTTGATCGCTTTGTAATGTTTTACTTTGTGATGAACATGTGCAGAGTCTTTCTGAAGCTGCCTGAGTTTCTCATCTACCTGTTTTTCCTGGTCTTCCAGAAGACGGATGATGGCATCAATGTGCTGAGCTTCGTCCGTCTCATATTCAAAAAATTTCCGAAGCTGTGGAATTGTCATACCGGTACGTTTAAAACAGTTGATGCAGTTGAGACGTTCAATATGTTCTTCTGTGTAGATCCGCTGACCGGAAGAAGACTTTTCTACATTGGGGAGTAAGCCTTCACTTTCGTAATAACGCAGTGTAGAAGCCGGAAGTGAAAAAAGTTCAGATATTTCACGGATTGTATAAGTTTGCATGTGAATTCCTCCTTGACTTCAAGTATACTTGAAGTGCTATTCTTTTGTAAAGACAAATCATTTTCAGGAGGGATTCAAAATGGAGAAATCTACTGTTTATTTTACAGATTTTCGATGTCCGGTAGGAACAAGCCAGCTTGATAAGCTGAAGAAGCTCTGTATCGCAGCCGGTATCAAGGACATTGATATGGATGGAAAATTTGTAGCGATCAAAATGCATTTTGGTGAATTGGGAAACATGGCTTTTCTTCGTCCAAATTATGCAAAAGTAGTTGCAGATTTGTGTAAGGAGCAGGGTGGTATGCCGTTTCTGACGGACTGTAATACACTGTATCCGGGAAGCAGAAAGAATGCCCTGGAACATCTGGATTGTGCAAATCTGAATGGTTTTAACACGATCACAACAGGCTGTCAGATCATCATTGGAGATGGACTGCGTGGAACAGATGAAGTAGAAGTTCCGGTTGTAAACGGAGAGTACTGCAAGACTGCATTTATCGGACATGCGATCATGGATGCAGATATTTTTATCAGTCTGAGCCATTTCAAAGGTCA
The DNA here is from genome assembly GCF_040096655.1 of Blautia intestinihominis. Taxonomy (NCBI): domain Bacteria; kingdom Bacillati; phylum Bacillota; class Clostridia; order Lachnospirales; family Lachnospiraceae; genus Blautia; species Blautia intestinihominis. Next base: position 2,651 of record NZ_JBBMEI010000119.1, read on the forward strand.
TGAGGCAACTGGATTTGGCGGTGCACTCAAGAATATTGGCATGGGCTGTGGAAGCCGCGCGGGAAAAATGCAGCAGCATGCAAGTGGAAAACCGGCAATCAATGAAGACGTCTGTCGTGGCTGCCGCCGCTGTGCAAAAGAATGCGGAAGTGACGCAATTACTTATGTAAACAAAAAAGCCGTGATCGATTATGATAAATGCAAGGGCTGTGGACGCTGTATCGGAGCCTGCAGTTTTGATGCTGTATACAATCCGAACAGCAGTGCAAATGAACTTCTTGACCGCAAGATGGCAGAATATGCACAGGCAGTCTGTCACGGACGCCCACATTTCCATATCGCGCTGGTTCAGGATATCAGCCCGAACTGTGACTGTCATGGAGAGAACGATGCACCGATCCTTCCGGATATCGGAATGTTTGCAAGCTTTGATCCGGTCGCTCTGGATCAGGCATGTGCAGATGCCTGCCTCAAAGCAACACCGATCGAGAACAGCCAGCTCGGAGAACATCTGGCAGAACCTGGATGGCATTGTCATCACGATCATTTCAAAGATTCCAATCCAAACATCGAATGGAAGGCAACTCTGGATCAGGCAGAAAAGGTCGGACTTGGAACCAGAGAATATGAATTAAAGAGAGTTAAATAAAGAAAACTTACGGATTTTTACAAAAATCGGGATGCAGAAGCATAAAAATAGCTTCTGCATCCCTTTTTACGATATATCATTTGCTTATGATGCAAAAGCGTGATATTATCAGAAGAGTGTAGATTAAGAAAATTGGGAGAGGAAAAATTATGGACAAGCATAAGCATGAGAGAAGTACATTCTCGGGCAAGATCGGGTTTGTACTGTCTGCGGCCGGTGCTTCGGTAGGTCTTGGAAATATATGGAGATTTCCATACCTTGCAGCGAAGTATGGCGGCGGCATTTTTTTACTGGTTTACATCATCCTGGCACTGACGTTTGGTTACACGATGATCGTAGCGGAGACAGCACTCGGACGTATGACAAAGAAAAGCCCTGTAGGAGCTTTTGCAAAATTTGGTAAATCCAAATGGCTGTCATTTGGTGGATGGATCAATGCGATCATTCCGGTTCTGATCGTACCGTATTATTCTGTGATCGGTGGATGGGTGATCAAATATCTGGTGGAGTATATCAAAGGAAACAGTCAGGGACTTGCTACAGACGATTACTTTTCTACATTTATATCTGATGGAGTTTCCACAGAAGTCTGTTTTCTGTTTTTTACCCTGCTTACCCTGATGATCATTTATGCAGGCGTGCAGAACGGTGTGGAACGAGTTTCCAAGTTTATGATGCCGATCCTGGTCTTTTTGTCAGTCATTATCGTAATTTATTCTGTGACAAGACCAGGCGCACTGGAAGGCGTGAAGTACTTCCTTGTACCGAACATTAAGAACTTTTCCTGGATGACAGTTGTTGCAGCGATGGGACAGATGTTCTATTCTCTGTCAATTGCAATGGGTATCCTGGTAACATTCGGTTCTTATATGAAGAAAGACGTGTCTATCGAAGGCTCTACAACAAATGTAGAAATCTTTGACACGGCGATTGCAATGATGGCAGGTCTGATGATCATTCCGGCAGTTTTTGCTTTCTCCGGCGGCGATCCGGACACACTGCAGGCTGGTCCGGCGCTGATGTTCATCACGATTCCGAAAGTATTTGCAAGCATGGGATTCGGAACACTGGTAGGAATCCTGTTCTTTGTCCTGGTACTCTGTGCAGCACTGACAAGCTCTATTGCTCTGACAGAGAGTGCAGTTTCTACTTTCCAGGATGAGCTGAAATGGAGCCGCAGGAAATCAACCGTTCTTGTCGGAGTCATCATGATAATTCTCGGAAGCCTTTCTTCTCTGGGATATGGACCACTGGGATTTGTAAAGATTATTGGAATGCAGTTCCTTGATTTCTTTGATTTCCTGACCAACTCCGTAATGATGCCGATCGCAGCAATTGCTACCTGCCTTCTGGTATCCAGGGTTATTGGTGTAAAACGAATCGAGAAAGAAGTTCTTCTTGAAGAAAGTACTTTCCGAAGAAAAAATATTTTCAATTTTATGATTCAGTATCTCTGTCCGATCTTTGCGGCGATCATTCTGATCAGTTCCGTAGCGAATGCATTTGGATGGATTTCAATGTAAAAAACGGGGGCGAGACCATTGGTCTCGCCCCAACTTTTATACTTTTGGCTGATAACGCATATTAGACACATTATATACCGTGATAAATGCAAGTGGATCTTCTTTGTTGATGAAGTTCATCAGCTTCTGATACTCCGTCTTATCTACGATGGTGATGATCTCATTTCGTTTCTGCATATTGTAAGCACCGTATGCCTCATAAACAGTAGCTCCACTATGTAATTCATGGATAATGAAGTTTCGGAGCTCTTCTTCCTTCTTCGTGATGATGCACACACGTCGTTTAATGTTATGGTCAAAGATAAAATGATCCAGAACGATTCCGTTGAAATAAGTTCCAAGGATACTCAAAACGACAGTCTTCTTGTCATAAACAAGTGCGGCAGAAAGTGCAACGCACATGCCTGAAAGTGACATGGCCTTGCCAAGTTCCATATGCAGATATTTGTTCATGATCTTTGCAACGATGTCCAGACCGCCGGAGGATGCATTTCTGTTAAAAAGAATGCTCAGTCCTACGCTGACGACCAGGATATAGCAGAGAACATCCAGCTCCTGACTGTTGGTCATGGAACCGAAATCAGGAAAAATCTTTTCGAACAGACCAAGAAACAGAGGAAGCATGATGCTGGTATAAACAGTCTTTACACCAAACTCTTTACCGCAGGTAAAAAAACCGATGATCAGCAGTACCACATTCAGGATCATCGTGATCGCAGAAAGCGGAAGCGGAACAAAGTTGGACAAAACGATTCCAAGACCGGAAATGCTGCTGACAGAAGTATGGCTTGGAACCAGGAAAAAATATACCGCTGCGGCGATGATCGCCACGGCAACAGTCAGGATTACTGTTTCCAGTAACAGTTTTGAATAATTCAGTTGTTTTTTCATGATAAGATCTCCAGGTAATAGTTTTTGAAAAATTAAGCCTGTTCTTCCGGAAGAGGAAACTTCACCGTGATCGGAGGGTGATCGAGAGCAGGGATGATCTTGTCTGTGAAATCCTTTGTTGAGAATTTCAGGCTGGATGTGTTGATACATGGGTGACATCCGAAATATGGATCTTTGAGTACATCTTCGTCGATCAGAAGCTGGACTTTTTTCTCATGGTCGTTCATAAGACCAAGGACACTGACAGACCCGGGGGTGATGTCCAGATATTTTTCCATATATTCCGGTTTGGCGAAGGACAATCTGGCAGAACCGATCTGTGCGGAGAGATTCTTGGTCTTAAAAGGTTTGTCACCCGGCATCAGGAGCAGATAGAAGTCTGTTTCCTGGCGGTTGCACAGAAAAAGGTTTTTGCAGATCGCTGTGTCATCACCAAGGACACGGTCGATTGCCTCGCAGGCCTCCATTGTCATGGCTGCCTCGTGATCTACTCTCTGATACTCTACTCCAAGTTTGTCTAAAAAATCATATACGCGGATCTCTTTGTCGAGTCTGCCATCTGTATTTTCTGGTCTTCCGTTTTGTAACTGCATTTGTTATAACTCCTTGTAAATTAACTTTTATTAGAATACATTCTTTTATATTATGGCTTGACACTCCCCACAGCTAAAGCCTTAACTTGACCCATTTTTATATTTCTTGATGGGATATGCTCTCTGGGGTTCCGGCTCATCCGGACAACCATGCTTCCTGCCACTGGGGAACTACGTAATTCATGAAAGATCTTTTTCCCATCATC
>NZ_JBBMEI010000120.1:0-6343 GCF_040096655.1 Blautia intestinihominis
TGCCGAGCTGTTTTATGATATGCAGCAGTCTGAACAGCAGATTGTTGATATCTGGGAAGGAACAGATCAGATCGTGGAGGATCTGCCGACAGAGAGAAACTATACTTTCAAATCCGGTGTCAACATCATGTTTGGCTGCAATAACTTCTGTAGCTACTGTATCGTGCCGTATGTTCGCGGCCGTGAGCGCAGCCGTGAACCGGAGGCAATCGTCAAGGAAGTAAAACGTCTGGCAGCGGACGGCGTTTCCGAAGTCATGCTTCTTGGACAGAATGTAAACTCTTATGGCAAGACACTGGAGAATCCGGTTACTTTTGCACAGCTTCTGGAAATGCTGGAAGATATCGAGGGACTCAAAAGAATCCGTTTCATGACTTCCCATCCGAAGGATCTTTCCGATGAACTGATCGCGACGATGGCAAAGAGCAAAAAGATCTGTCATCATCTCCATCTTCCGCTTCAGTCCGGCAGCAGCCGTATTCTGAAGGTGATGAACCGCCGCTATGACAAAGAGAAGTATCTGGATCTGGTAGACCGTATCCGCACAGCAATCCCGGATATTTCCCTGACAACAGATATTATTGTTGGTTTCCCTGGTGAGACAGAGGAGGATTTCCAGGAGACACTGGATGTTGTTGCCAAATGTGGCTATGATACAGCCTTTACTTTCCTGTATTCCAAACGAAGCGATACACCTGCAGCAGCTATGGAGAATCAGGTACCGCAGGATGTGGCAAAAGAAAGATTCAACCGTCTTCTTGCCCTGGTACAGCAGGAAGGCCGCAGACGTTCCTCCAGATTTGAGGGAAGCGTGCAGGAAGTTCTCGTAGAGGAAGAAAGCAAAGAGAAGGGAATTTTTACCGGAAGAACGGAATATAATCTGCTGGTACATTTCCCGGGAAATGAATCCCTCCTTGGCAAATATGTCAGAGTCCATCTGGATGAATGCAGAGGCTTCTACTATCTGGGAACACTGGAAGAAAACGAATGAAGATTTATCTTGCCCCGTTAGAGGGAATCACGAATTATGTATATCGTAAGGCTCTTTTTGAATGCTTTGATGGATTTGACAAATATTTTATCCCGTTCATCCGTGCCAAGCAGAATCTCAACTTAAGCGGAAGGGAAAAGAAAGACCTGCTGCCGGAGAATAATGAGGGAATGTATGCAGTTCCTCAGATCCTTACGAAGAAGGCAGAGGATTTTATCCGAACAGTGGAACTTCTCAGTGAATACGGCTACCAGGAAGTCAACTTAAATCTTGGCTGTCCGTCCAAAACTGTCGTGACCAAGGGCTGCGGCGCCGGATTTCTTGACCGACCTGAGGAACTGGAACGTTTTCTGGATGAGATCTTTGCGAAGTGCAATATTCAGATCTCCGTCAAAACACGGCTGGGAATGGAAGATGCATCGGAATTTCCTGAATTGATGAAACTGTATAATAAATTCCCGATGAAAGAACTCATTATCCATCCGCGTGTGCAGAAGGATTTTTACAAAAATACTCCAAATCTGGAAATGTTTGCAGAAGCTTTTGCGATGAGTACAAATCCGGTTTGCTATAATGGTGATATTTTCTGCGTGGAGGATCATCAGAGAATCTGTGAGAGATTTCCGGAACTTGATGCAGTCATGAGCGGCAGAGGTACGCTTACGAATCCTGCCCTTGCAAGAGAGATAAGGGGTGGACAGGCTCTTACCAAGGCGGAACTTCGGAAGTTCCATGATCTGGTGTATCATACATATCGCGCAGAAGTTTCCGGCGACCGCAACGTTCTTTTTAAGATGAAAGAACTCTGGTTTTATATGGGACCGCTGTTTGCAAACAATAAAAAATATCTCAAAAAAATCAAAAAAAGTGAAAAATGCATCGTATATGAGAGCGCGGTTGCAGAATTATTTTCAAATGAAGAGTTGATTCTTTAAAGAAGAGACTTTTACTGAACAGACAACATACAGTAGAAGTCTTTTTTTGTCTGTTCAGGTTTTCCAAGGGCGTGAATCGTGATAATTTTACAATAATTTAAGCGAAGATTGATAGTTTACGGACAATAGAAGTGTTATGATGACTTTCGAAGTAAGAATAATAATCGAAAGAGGAGCGAGAATAGATGTTATATCAGTGGCCTTTGTTATAGCTGATAAAACAGATGTCAGAAGAAGCCGGGTGCGTCAGAAAGAAAAATCAGCATTTGATATCCATGACCGCGTAAATTATGCAGTTACAGATTCGAAACTTAAGATAGATGAAGAAAAATCTGTGATCGCACTAAACCTTCAGATTGATGAAAATATTTGTTCTATGTACGATTATTTTGAAATCTTTCTTGGAAGAATGATGTTCTGCAGGAAGTCTGCTGAAATTCTTGGGACAACTTTTAAGCTGACAGTAAATGGAAGAAAAGTTTTGTAAAAATTTTCTGTCTGAATCGTTCTTCCGTAAAGAAAAAGGCGGCTGACATGAAACAGCTCATGTCGGTCGCCTTTTCTTCGTAAAATATTGGGCTCTTAATAATAAGTTTCTTCCTGGACAAGATTCTCCTCAAACGAGCCGGAGGAATCATCCGAAGAATCGGAACCACCGGTGTCATAATCGGTCTGGACATCATCGGAACTGCTGTCATCATAAGAAGAGTCGGATCCGTCATCGGTCGGATAAGTGATCTGATCGGAAGTATTGTAATCACCGGAGTTATCGTCTTCGTTGATGTAATCATCCGAAGAAGTGTTATCATCATGGGAAACATCAGAACTTTCATCATCATTCTGGGTGGTATCTGCATCAGAGGAGGATGTGTCAGAACTTCCGGAATCATCAGAGGTATCGTAGTCATAATTGCTGTCCTCGGAATAGATCGTAAATCCGGCATCCTCCGCTTCGGACTGCTTCTCGGCTTCTGCCTCGGCAGCTGTCTCGGGTGCTTCCTTAAAGGTGCTGGTGGCACGTGCCCGGAGAATACTGGCATCCTTGGGGACAACAGCATAGACCATAACCATCGCACAGCAGAAACATGCAGTCATGATTCCAATTTTTATCTCGTCTTTGTATTTCATAGTTATTCCTTCTTTGTACCTGTTTTTACAGTAAGTATACCATGGATCGGACAAAAATTGTAATAAAAATTATTCCAGTTTTTTTGATGAATTTGCATATATAAAGTTATTTTATTAAAAAAATTGACAGCATATTGCCTGAAAGCGTATAATAAAGCTAATCATTTTTGATGATCTGGGGGGATTTACAGTGCTGACGGGAAATTTGCAGATCAAAAAACTAAGCCATTATTTTCTTATCACAATACTGTGGTGTTTGTGTGTGGGAGTTCTGGCTTTTTTTAGGACAATAAGCGGGAATCCTCGGCAATTCAATTACCGAGATGAAAGCGTAGGATTGTGCGTATCCGCACAAAAATATAACAACAAAAATTTATTTCTTATATCTCCTGATTCTTGTATTTGTTTTCGGAAGAAAGCGGGTCAGATCTGCGTTGAAAATCAAGAGCATTTTGTGCTATAATATAAATGTAATAGAATCTATGAACCAGAAGGAGAATGGAGATGTTGCTGTCACATAAAACATCCTTAAAGATCAGTCAGGAATATTCCAACATTATAGGGCATATGTGTTATGCAGCTTCTAAACTCTGGAATGTCTGCAACTATGAACGCCATCATTATAAAGAACTGGGACTGGAAAAGTATCCTGACTGGTATTATCAGAAAAAAGCACATAAAGGAGATCAGTGGTACAGACAGCTGCCGTCACAGACAGCACAGGAGACCTGCAAGCAGTTGGACAAAGCATGGAAATCTTTTTATGTCCTGAAAAAGACCGGAGGGGTCAAAGAGCCAAATCCGCCCCGTTTTAAACAGGATAGTATACCGGTCACATACATGCAGATGGGGATCCGGCATGAGAAAGGCTCAGACCAGCTGCGGCTGTCTCTGCCAAAGGATCTGAAAAGCTATATGGAAGAAACCTATGGGATCCATGAAAAATTTCTATATCTTGAAAATAAGATTTTCAGGAACATGGATCATATAAAACAGCTGCGGATCTATCCACCAAAAAACGGAAAATGCGACCTTATTGTCATTTATGAGATTGAAGAGCCGGAACGGCTTTCTCAGAATGGACATTATTTATCGATTGATCTGGGACTTCATAATCTGATGACCTGTTATGATTCTGGAAATGGCAGGACTTTTATTCTGGGAAGAAAATATCTTTCTTTGGAAAGATATTTTCATAAAGAAATAGCCAGAGTGCAGTCCGGATGGTATGCACAGCAATCGAAAAGAGGAATAAAATATCCAAAATCATCGAAACATATCCAGAGACTTTACAGGAAAAAGCAGAATGCAGTGAAGGATTATCTCCACAAAGTGACCAGATGGATTACAGAATACTGCAGAAAAGAAGATATCCGCTGTGTGGTTGTGGGGGATATCCGAAATATCCGCAAAGAAAAAGATATGGGGCATATGACCAACCAGAAGTTTCACAGCCTGCCATATAACAGGCTGTATATCATGCTGGAATATAAGCTGAAACTGTATGGAATACAATTGATAAAACAGGAGGAAAGCTATACCAGCCAGTGCAGCCCGTTATCACCAGAAGTATCAAAAAGACATGCAGAAGCATCAAATCGAAAAGAACGTGGTATGTATATAACTGATGGAATAAGATTTAACGCAGATGCAGTAGGTGCATTTAATATCCTGCGGAAATATCTTTCCGTATCCGGAAAACAGAAGGAACTGTCCGTAACCGGACTAAAAAATCCAGAAATAATAAAAGTAGCTGTATAGCCGAAAGGCAAGCAGTATTGGTGTTATGGACGCACCCTGAAAAAAGGCGGTATCCCGCCAGATTTCAGATGCTCTGGTAACTCAGTTGCCGAGTAGTTCAGTTCGCCCGGCGCGAACGTTATTCTTAAAGGTGAAAGTCCTAAGCGTACCCGTTAGCGGGAAGCGCATAGTCAATATGGCAAGGGTGTCCACTGTAAAGTGGAATCTGAAGGAAGCCTGAGGCAAACCATTGGTCCGACGAACAGAAATCATGTATAAGGCTTACAGTCTGGATAAGACCGCTGAACAGGTTGAAGTCCGATAGCTAACAAAAGACTGGTAGTAGACATGGCGGATAGATGATGGGAAAGATGACGTTTTTAACCGTGGGAGATCCTATGGGTGGTATCATTAGCCATAGTAACAACGAACCATAGGAAGTCAGCAGACGTCATAGTAGTGAAGAAGTCTCTGTAATGGGGATGGAGCGAAGGACGGAACAGTTAATCAGTTGGAGTAAGTCCCAATTGAGAGTTTTTGACAATACACATGCCGAGAGGGGTACCACAAGTACTATGTGGTTGAAGCTCACGAAAGGGAAAGGAAACAACGCATGGAGAAACAAAGAATATTTATAGATGACATTCTGTCAAATGAAAATATGAACCGTGCTTATAAACAAGTAATAAAGAATAAGGGTGCGGCAGGGATAGACGGAATGGAATGTAATGACCTGTTTTCTCATTTGAAAGTAAATGGTCATCAACTCAGAGAGAGTATAAGAAATCAGTCATATAAACCAATGCCAGTAAAAAGGGTGGAGATTCCTAAAGATAATGGAAGTAAGCGAAAACTTGGAATACCTACAGTTACAGACCGCATGATTCAACAGGCGGCTGCACAGGTATTAACACCTATATATGAACGGAAATTTCATACAAACAGTTATGGATTCAGACCTGGAAAGAGTGCACAACAGGCAGTGTTAAAAGCGGCTGAATACATGAATGAGGGATATAACTGGGTCGTTGATATTGATCTGGAAAAGTTCTTTGATACAGTAGAACATGATAAGATGATATCTATTCTGAACAAAGAAATCAAGGATGGGAAAACACTTTCACTAATCCGAAAATTTCTGGCAAGTGGAGTCATGGTCGGAGAACAAATGGAAGAAACAGAGATTGGAACCCCACAAGGAGGAAATATCTCGCCGCTTCTTGCAAATATACTGTTAAATGAACTGGATTGGGAACTTGAAAGTCGGGGACTTAGATTTGTACGATATGCAGATGACTGTATTATTCTTGTCAGAAGTGAAAAAGCTGCGACACGAGTAATGAAATCAGTCACGAAATATATTGAGAATGTCCTGCGGTTAAAAGTGAACAAGGACAAGAGTAGAATAGGCAGACCTACCGAAATACAATATCTGGGATTTGCTTTTTATTATCAATTTCAGGAAAAGAAACATAGGATGAAAGTTCCGAAAAAGTCATTGGATAAAGTAATGAAGAAAGTCAGGAAACTTACGAGCCGCAAGTGGAGC
>NZ_JBBMEI010000121.1:0-5896 GCF_040096655.1 Blautia intestinihominis
CTCAAGATGAGATATCCCATCCGAAAGGAGTAAACCCCCTTGAAGACGACGAGGTTGATAGGGCAGAGGTGGAAGTGTGGTAACACATGGAGCTGACTGCTACTAATAGGGTGAGGGCTTGACCAATAAGCTTGGTTATGATATAATTGCTTAGTCAACATGTATGTAGTTTTGAAGATGTGATAATCTTCTAATAGCAAAGAAATTTGCAAGGCCCAGTGGCTCAGTTGGTTAGAGCGCCGCCCTGTCACGGCGGAGGTCGTGAGTTCGAGTCTCATCTGGGTCGTTACATACCGAATGGTATGTGCGATAATTGAATATGTGGGATCTTAGCTCAGCTGGGAGAGCATCTGCCTTACAAGCAGAGGGTCATAGGTTCGAGCCCTATAGGTCCCATATACATTAAGGGTGGATTCCCGAGTGGCCAAAGGGGGCAGACTGTAAATCTGTTGGCACCGCCTTCGAAGGTTCGAATCCTTCTCCACCCATTAAGCCTTATCATTGGCTAAGCCGATGTGGCTCAATTGGCAGAGCAGCTGATTTGTAATCAGCAGGTTATCGGTTCGAGTCCGATCATCGGCTTTCAATTTCATAATTATCGCGGGGTGGAGCAGTCTGGAAGCTCGTCGGGCTCATAACCCGAAGGTCACAGGTTCAAATCCTGTTCCCGCTATTTTGCCCAGATAGCTCAGTTGGTAGAGCAGAGGACTGAAAATCCTCGTGTCGCTGGTTCGATTCCGGCTCTGGGCATTTACCTTGTAAAGGTAACGAACGGCTGGTTAGAAAAAGCCTGAGCGATTTACTCTGCAACATTGTGCAAAGTAAATGCAAAACTGCATATGGGGTATTAGCTCAGTTGGTAGAGCACTTGACTTTTAATCAAGTTGTCCGGGGTTCGAATCCCCGATGCCTCACTACTTTTTAAGAACACTATCATTTCGATAGTGTTTTTTTATTGCCTAAGTTCTTTTTATATTGATGCCCGCATATATTATAGTACATGCGTAGTAGTGGGACGTGCGCAATCCCGGCTTCTTGGCATGGAAGAATTAAGGAGGGCATTATGAAGAAAATAAGAGAGAGTTTTCATATGATCGCTGCTGCTGTATTTTGTCTTGTGATGAGTGTCAAAGCAACTGTTTTAAAAGAAATGGGACAGGCTGTGGGGCTTAGTGAGGGAGCTCTTGGATATGTTCCTGGAGCTCGGAATGCGGCGGGAAATACAACAGATTCTTCTATGTACAGAACTGCGTCAGAACATGATAATTATATAAGGAAGGTTTTCTTCTGGATGAGAGGTCCGGGTGACAGAAGTGTGGATGCATTAGAGGGGATTCCGCCGATTATGCAGAATGTGATCCTTCAGGAATAAATGCAGATAAAAATACCGTTTCTCTGCTTCTTCAGATAAAGCAGAGAAACGGTATAAAGTCTGAGATCAGGAGTTCTGGAATGTAACATTGATCGTGCAGATCTCACTGTTGGTGCCAACTCGCATGGCTGGTCCCCAGACACCGGATCCGGAAGTGACGATGTTGTGCATGGATCCTTTTTGGAGATAGCCACAGGGATTTTCCCACAGGAATTTGATCGTTATGTTTCCCGGGAATGTCTGTCCATCGTGCGTGTGGCCACAGAGATCAAGATCAACACCTGCATCTGCAATTTCCTGGAGTTCTTTTGGCTGATGGTCAATAAATATAATTGGTTTATCCTTGTCCAGCTTCTCGGTAAGCTGGGCAGGGGTTTTTCTTTTTTCTTCTATTTTTTCTATCAGGGAAGCGTCTTTACGGCCGACTACGTAGAAACTGTTGTCGATCAGGACGGCTTCATCTTCCAGAAGCTGAATATTGCTGTCTTTTAGAAATTCCCTCATGCGTGGATCTTTGAGGCTCTCAGCCCCTTCTTTGCCAGGATTAAAAGTAAAACCAGCAAGGATTGGCTCATTCAGATCATGATTTCCCCAACAGGCATAAACACCGTAACGGGAGTTGATCTTGCGTAGGATTTTTTTGACCTTTTTGGGCTCGTGGATCGCTTCGTATTCATTATCAAAAATATCTCCGGCAATGCAGACAAGATCAGGATTTTGTTTGTTTATTTTTTTTACGATCTCTTTTGCATGGATAGTACCGGCATTGTAGCCGAAATGTGTATCGGCGATGAGCACGATTTTCAGGGAATCGAGTTCGCCGGCGGATTTATCAACAGTAACTTCATAAGGCGTTACATTAATGTGTTTGGCATGATAGATGCCGCGGATACTGATCAGCAGAACACTAAAGATGCAGATCGCTCCGGCAATCGCAAACGCAACACGTGAATGGATCCAGGATGCATGGAAAACGTATTTGAGGATCAGTCTTATGATGTCCGCACTCAGCACGATCATCAGAATATACATAAAGATCCCAAGAAAATAGTTGCTGGTGACTTTGAGGATCCTGTGCAGGGAAGCTGGTTTTTTTATCAAAAATCCTGTCAGTGGGGTGGTGGAGATCAGAACGTAGACGATCGCCAGAATAACCCGAAAAATAGTTGACTGAAATAGATGATGACAGTTTCCGATCCACAGGTAACTCCACCGGAGTACATAAAGGTTAAGTAATATATAGACTGGTGCCAGATAAATTGCAAGCATAAAAAAAGCACCTCCTTTTTGTTATAAGTAAGCAGTCCTATTGATATGCCCTATAGTATAGTATGAATAAGATGCGCTGTCAAAAACTGAACGGAAATATTTATAAAAGATGAAAAAAGGACATATATTAGGATAAAACACTGGCTGGATGAGCATTATGAAAAGAAAAAGTGTTTTTAATCTGTCGAAGATCCTGGTGTTTGCGCTGCTTCCGTACTTGTCGGTGAGTGTGATCAATGGAAGTGAGAGGATATTACTGAATTACAGACCAGATTCGGAGGTATATCTGACGGCAGTTCTTTCGTGTCAGATTTCACCGGATTATGAGTTACAGACGGTGGAAGCACAGGCGGTCATTGCGAGAAGTAATCTTTTCAGGAAATTTGCGGAGGAGGAAAATCGGCTGGATGTGTTGAGAGAAATGGGGAAAAGTATAAAGAATCAGTGGAAATGGTGGATATCTGATGAGATTTATGAAGATGCTGTGGAAAATACAGAAGGGAAAGTTCTGCTTGTGGATGGAAAACTGGATCTTGTTCCATATCACGAGATCAGTGGTGGCACGACCAGAGACGGGGAGACTGTGTTTGGAAGTTCAGAGTATCAATATCTGAAATCTGTGGACAGCAGTGCAGACAAAAATTCCCCGGACTATTTCAGCAGTACATATATTTCGGAGCGGCAGCTGCCAAAAGAATTAGAAATAAAAGAACGGGATTCTGCAGGCTATGTGCTGAGTCTTCAGGCTGATGACAAAATCCTGGAGGGAGAAATGTTTGCATTGGGAATGGGACTTCCATCGTCGAATTTTTCCATACAGAAAACAGGGAGTAAAGTTCGTTTCCTGTGCAGAGGAAAAGGTCATGGACTTGGCTTTTCTCAGTATGGCGGAAATGAACTTGCAAAAGATGGAAGTTTGTGGGAAGAGATTCTGGAAGAATATTTTCCGGAAATGGAAATAAGTACATATGACAGAAACGATTTACTGTGAAGAAAGCGAACAGCAATAACATGATTTATTCTGTGTAAAGTTGAATAATACGTCATATTTCGGGAATGCTATAAATACAAAAATGATTATTGGCAGAGGTGAATGGAATATGACAAAAAACAGAATCGTAAAGTACGCCGCAAACACTGCTCTCCTTGCTGTCCTGGCAGCGGCGGGAATTGGAGTTTATCAGATCGGTACTTATACTCCAGACAAGGAAATTCAGGGAGAACTGCAGACAGATCAGAGCGAAGACACAGAAGAGACACCGATGGTGGATGCAGACACCAGTCTGGTTGACGCGGAGATCAGCGATACGACAGGGCAGAACGATACAGCAGAAGAAAAAATCGCCCGGACGCTCACTGACAGTACAGACAGTTCAGAAAAAACTTCAGACAGTGTTTCTACAAATGAAGTAACCACAGAAACCGCGAATGCAGCAAATGCGGTGGAGGATTCCATGACGGATCAGGAAAAAGTCACAGATGTTTCCGCAAGTGCACTGAGTGCTCCGAAACTTAGTTTTTCCGAAGATACGCTGATGGAATGGCCGGTACACGGAACGATCCTTCTGGATTATAATATGGATCAGACGGTTTATTTTCCGACCCTGGATCAGTATAAACTGAGCCCTGCGATCGCAGTTCAGGCAGTGGAAGGTGCACCGGTGACCGCAGCAGCAGATGGAACGGTTTATTCGATCGAAGAAGACGCACAGACGGGAACAACCCTGACGATGGAGCTTGGAAGCGGATATCAGGCAGTTTACGGACAGCTCAAAGACCTCTGTGTGGAGGAGGGCGACACAGTAACAGAAGGAACTGTGATCGGCTATGTCAGTGCGCCGACGAAATATTACAGCAAAGAAGGAAATAATCTTTATTTTGCAATGAAAAAAGACGGCAAGCCGATCGATCCGATCGCCTATCTTCCGTAAACGGGATAATTACAATTATTCACAAAATATAAAACACAACGTATAATAAAGCAGGTGGGAATCAGCGGTAAAAAATTCGCAGTCGATATTCTCCTACCTGCTTTTTGAATGTATATAGAAGTGAAATACAATTTAAATCGGCTGCTTTTTATAGAGACAAAAGAGGATAAAATACTTTATGAATTACACATATATCGTTCAATGTGCAGACGGGACACTGTATACAGGATGGACGAACTGCCTGCAGAAGCGGCTCAAAGCCCATAATGAGGGAAAAGCCGGAGCGAAGTATACCAGAAGCAAAAGACCGGTAAAACTGGTCTATTATGAAGGTTTTGAAACAAAAGAAGAAGCAATGCGCAGAGAATATGCGATCAAACAGCTTACAAGAAAACAAAAATTAAACCTGATGGAATTCTGAAAGTACTGTAACAGGCAGAAAAATACCCTGCCATCAGAATGGCAGGGTGGAAATAAAGCAATACATGAGGATAAAGTGGCAGGCACTTCCAAGCATAACGAAAACATGAAAGATCTCATGTGAACCGAAATTCCTGTGTCTGGAATTAAATAATGGAAGTTTCAGACCATAGATGATACCGCCGATCGTGTAAATAATGCCGCCCGCAAGCAGCCATCCGAAACCTGCTCTCGGGAGGGAGTGAAAGATCGGAACAAAAGCCAGTACACAGAGCCAGCCCATTCCGATATAGAGAACGGAGGACAGCCATTTCGGGCAGGTGATCCAGAGTCCCTTGAGCAGCATGCCAAGGATTGCAACTCCCCATACAAGTCCGCAGAGGATATAGCCGATGCGGTTATGCAGTGCAATGAGGCAGACAGGAGTATAGCTTCCGGCGATCATGACGAAGATCATCATGTGATCCATCTTTCGGAGACGGCGGTTGACTTTCTCTGTAGAGTCTACAGAATGATAAACGGTACTGGCTGTATAAAGAAGGATCATGGTAAGCATGAACACAGCCAGAGCTGCGATATGCAGTGGTGCTTCCTCACCGGATGCAGCTTTGAGAAGAAGCGGCGCAGCACCCGCGATCGCCAGAAGTCCTGCAACACCATGCGTGATCGCACTCCAGGGATCTTTTAATTTAAGTTTCATAATAAACACCTCCAGTGTTAAAAACAGGCAAATAATAAAAAACCAATCACGTAGTAATTAATACTACATATTAAGTATATTGAAACTATACTGCATTTATACATAAAAGTAAAGAGCTAATTTAGGAATTTTAGGATAATAAGCGGGAATCCTCGGCAATTCAATTACCGAGATGAAAGCGCAGGAGTGTGCGTATCCGCACAA
>NZ_JBBMEI010000122.1:0-5728 GCF_040096655.1 Blautia intestinihominis
CCGCAACTGGTTGATGTAGATAACCTGCAGGCGGTACATTTTGGGAACATTGACCAGTGGCTTGAAGTGCGGGAATAAAAGTTTTTTCGGTGATACAGAAAAATCCTCCCATAATTAGAGAATGAGAAAATACAAAAAGAACCGATACAAGGTCTTTGCAGGACTGATATCGGTTCTTTTTGGCTAAGTCTGCCAAGCCCATTACCTTTAGGTGATGGGTAGTTGACTAAATATAGGTAATCATACAGTCGGAAAAATGGTTCTGTAACAAAAGACCGTTTTTCCGGCTTTTCATTTTATCAGTAGTGAGGCATTCACACCGTTTGAAAATCTGTAAGATCTGAGTCATTGGGGTATGTCATGACGGGTAATCAAATATATGACATAGATTCTACAATTGTAGAAAATGGGATTGACTTTCTAATTCTGCAGATGTAGAATTAGAGATGATTTCTACAAAAGTAGAAAAAAAAGGGAGAACACAAGCTGAGGCGCAGACTCACAGACCACTATGATTACGATGTGACCATGTGGGATTCACTTGTGATAAAAAAGTTGCTGCAGCGTATAAACTACATCAAATAGATACGGAGGATAAAATGTGCGGAATCTGTGGATTTACAGGTTACAGACAGGATCAGAAGACAGTAATTGAAAGGATGATGAAAGCCATTGAGCATAGGGGCCCGGATAGTGAGGGCTCTTTTTGCAGGGAGAAGATTACGCTGGGCTTTCGAAGACTTAGTATTATTGATTTAGAAGATGGGCAGCAGCCTATGGAAAGTGCGGACGGAAACCTTCATATTGTTTTTAATGGAGAAATCTATGATTATAAGGAACTGCGGGCAGAACTTGAGGCTTTCGGCATTTCTTTCTGTACCCATTCTGACACGGAGGTTCTGATAAATACTATTCAGCTGTATGGGGAGAAGGCACTGAATAAGCTCAGGGGAATGTTTGGGTTTGCTGTATGGAATGAACAGGAGCAGAGTTTGATGCTTGCAAGGGATTTCTTCGGAATTAAGCCTGTGTACTATGCCGAAATAGATGGACACTTTGTATTTGCTTCTGAAATTAAGAGTATCCTTGCATTTCCAGGCTATGAAAGGAAAGTAAATCAGAAGGCACTGGAGCAGTATTTGTCATTTCAATATTCCCCTCTGGAAGAAACTTTTTTCAGGGGGATTTATAAGCTTATGCCAGGTCATATGCTTTTATATAAAAACGGAAACTATGAGATAAAGACTTATTTCAAAACAAAGCTTGCACCAGTCCAATGGGACCGTAAGACGAATATGGAGCAGCTGCGGAATCAGCTTGCAGAGAATTTAAAAGATTCAGTGGAGCACCATATGTTAAGTGATGTGGAAGTCGGCGCGTTTTTATCCGGGGGAGTGGATTCCGGTTTTCTGGCTTCTTCCTCTGGCGCAGATCAGGCATTTACAGTGGGATTCGATGAGGGAGACCGATATAGTGAAGTAAACAAAGCTGCCAAAGTGGCAGAAAAAGCAGGTTTGAAACACCATGTGAAAATCATATCCAAGCAGGAATTCTGGGATGCCCTTCCAGATGTTATGTATCATATGGATGAGCCCCTTGGGGATGCTTCCGCCGTTGCACTCTATTTTCTCTCAAAAGAGGCTGCAGGTCATGTCAAGGTTGTTCTTTCCGGAGAAGGAGCAGACGAGCTTTTCGGTGGATATAATATTTACAGAGAACCGGAATCATTGAAAAAAATTGCCTGGATTCCATTTGGTGTCAGACGTGTAATTGGAAAACTGGCTGCAAAGCTGCCGGATGTGAAGGGACGGGATTTCCTTATCCGTGCAGGAATGAAAGTGGAAGAACGTTTCATCGGAAATGCATATATTTACCGTGAAAAAGAGAAAACGCAGATTTTGAAAAATAAAGTAACAGGACCTTCCACACAGGAATATTTAAGACCATTTTTTGAAGAACTTGAGTCAGAAAACAGAGGATCACTTCAAGACATGGAAAAAATGCAGTCTGTAGATCTGAGCTACTGGCTTCCTGGCGATATTTTGCAGAAAGCAGATAAAATGAGCATGGCACATTCATTGGAAGTCAGAGTACCATTTCTGGATAAAGAAGTTTTTGACTTTGCAGCAAAGCTTCCAAAAGAAGCCAAGATTGCAGCGGGTACAACCAAATATATTTTCCGTAAAGCTGTTTCTCAATTCATACCACAGGAAACCGATGAACGTAAGAAACTTGGTTTTCCAATTCCAATCCGTGTGTGGCTGCGGCAGGATGACTGGTATCAGATGGTAAAGGAGTTATTTACCTCGAAAGAAGCAGAAGAGTTTTTTCATACAGATAAGCTTCTTTTACTTCTGAAAGAGCACAAAGAGAAAAAGGCAGATAACAGCCGTAAAATCTGGACAGTTTTGACATTCCTTATCTGGTATGATAGATTTTTTGCTACATGTTCGAAGTGAGAGAGTTGGTTATGAGACGGTAAAAATATAAATATACGAAAAATTCGTTGACAATGGTATTTGGGGCTTTTATGATAAAACTCTATTTGTTTGTATAGAAACTTTCGGATTATTGGAGGAAGAGTTTAAGGAGTATGTGGGTGGAAATCTGAAAGATTTTACGGTTTTGGATGCTTTCGACTCATTGTTCTTAAATGGAAAGGCAAATCAGGAAGCGCAGAATCCATCTAAATATCTTTTGTACCAGGATCCAATGGCTGGTACTTTTGATCGGGAGGTGGTGGAGAGCGGCGTTGGCACAGGTGCCTACTATGAGAAATTAAAGAAGATGATGGAAATCTGCCAGGAGAATTCCCCGGAATATGTTACTCTATTTGCCTATTATGAAAAGCTGGCAGCAGTGCTGACCGATAAGGCAGATCTTGGTGTCCATATAAAAATATTTTAGATAAGAACCAGAAACCGGCTTTAAAAGAAATCTGTGAAAAAGAAATTCCGGAAATCGTAGATAATTTAGAAAAAATGAAAATTTTCAGAGAAGACCTGTGGATGTCAGAAGCAAAGCCCTTTGGTTATGAACTGATGGATGTGAAACTTGGATCTGTGATTACCAGACTTAACAGTACCATCCGGAGAATCAAAAAGTATCTGGATGGAAGCATCCCATGTCTGGAGAAACTGGAAGAAACGCGACTTCCATACTTTGAGAAAAATGCGGACAAACGTGAAAATCACTGGAGTCAGATTACTAGTGGAAGTGATCTGATTGATACCATCTGATTTTTGAAAATTTAAAAAGATGCTTGCTTTTCAAGGTGTATAATGTTATGATTATACAAATGTTTTTTAGAAATTAAACATAAGAAATCCGAAGAAAGTAGGGGCTTTGGCATAATATCCTGCCGAGGATTGTAATATTAGCAGAGTTCGTTCCTTTTGGAGGGATGGCTCTGCTTTTTTTTGATTACGAAGGAAGGGTATGGAGTGATTGAAAAACTTACAACGGACAGCTATTTAGAATGTCTGATAAAAACTATGGTTTTTACGGCTACCATTTTTATAGAACTAGTGTGTGGATTTAGCATGACAGATATAAAACCATTTTATATTACGATATTATTGCAGGCAATTAACAATATGTATGATGCTGGGTGTTCGATTGCAAAGAAAAAACAGGTATTTCAAGTGAATTTATTGCAGGGAATTACGTTTTTGCTTGCATTGATTGATTTGATTTCAGCAGTTTGCTTCCTTGGAAATCCACAATTGCAATCTGTGGCATCTAGGAAAGGAGTTATATTACTATCCTGTATATTTGTTGGATTTATTCTTTTGTTACTTTACAGAGAAATATTTGTTCATCTTAGCATAATTTACAGAAGAGAAAAATATAGTGCAGGTAGTAGTGTAAGAAATGTGATTGAACCAAAAGACCTTGGGATGCAGTCCGATTGTGACGATGCATGCAACTGGGATGATAAGGAGAATAATTATGATTGAAGCTGTAGCAGTACTTCTTTTTTTTATAGTTGCAGGAACTCTATGGGGGATAGTAGAAACTTTTAAATATAGGAAAAATTTTTCAAGAGACTGTGAAAACGGACAAATCTCCACTATTAAAGCGTACCGAATAAAGCGACGTGGATCCTGGCGGATTTTTGGTGACCGTATTCTAGATGAAAAATCGTTTCTGGTAATGAGGGAAAAGGAGTCAAAGTTAAAAATTCATTAATTCAATAGCGGGGTATTTTAAATGGCTGAACAAAATGTTTTTAATCTAATGCAAAACGATGAGATTGGACTGTTGTGGAAAAAGATATATCAATTACATCAAAAAACCAAAATTTATCTACTTACAGCCGAAGAAATATCAGAAAATGGGGATGCATTGATTCAGCCATTAAAAGAGCACCGGGATGCATATGATCATATTGTAAGGATTTTTGCTAGCACAACTAAAAAAGTGCCGGAAGGATACGATTACTATTCTTATATCAAAGGAAATCTTGAGAAAGCATATGGACATGAATATCGTGCTTTTTTTGATACGGCAGACTGGCTTGCATACAATCTGCGGCATAATTTGAGAGAGCGCATAAATGCGATTCCATATAATAAAAGAAATCAATTAATCCCAAATTGCAAAGAAACAATCAAATTATTGAACCAATACCCATTTGAAATTTCTAATCTACGAAATGACAAGGATATAGTAAAAGAGTCTGACTCGGATGAGACAATAAAAGAATATGAAAATTTGCTTAGGCAATTAATAAAGTTATATAAAGAAATTGATTCAATTTGATGTTGCTACTAAAACAATTAATAGACTGATTGATCGTCGAAAGGTATCTGTTTGTCCATATCAG
Source organism: Blautia intestinihominis (assembly GCF_040096655.1). NCBI lineage: Bacteria > Bacillati > Bacillota > Clostridia > Lachnospirales > Lachnospiraceae > Blautia > Blautia intestinihominis. The sequence goes on from NZ_JBBMEI010000122.1 coordinate 4,829, forward strand.
TGATATGTTACTCCATAAGGAGAGTTCAGGAATATGTAGAATATTACACTTGCTAAAAAATCTGAGTGCAGAAGCGGCAGACCTTTTTTACAAGTGTAATACGGTTTTACTTTCAAGAGTGACTCAACGACTTGAATAATTGTGCGTCGCATTCTCGTTATTTCAGTGATGAGTTAGACGTGCAAATCTTTTCTAAAAAATACAAATAGAGGGAGTTTTATTTAGAAAAATTATATATGTCTTTTTGACTATCTTTTTATATCTTCCTAAATGTCCGCAAAGCCTTATTTTATCGGCTCTACGGGCATTTTGCTTTTGTGGTAAACCTCGCATATCTAGGTCTATCTTCTTATATTTTCCCTGTCAATCGTGGTTAAAATCGTGGTAAATACTTCTATGCGATTAGACGCTGAACCTCTGATTTTGCGGTATCTATGGACGCATGAGCGTACCAGTTCATTGTGATACTAATGTTTGAATGTCCCATGATATACTGTAAATCTTTTGGGTTCATGTTCTTGCTTGCCAGTTTTGTGCAGAATGTATGGCGTAGCGTATGCGGTGTGATATGTGGCAAGGGATTGTCCTTGTGGTGCTTGTTATATTTCTTTACCATACGGACAAATAAGGCGTTGTAATCAATCGCAACTTTGGGCTTGCCTTTATGATTGACAAATAAGAAATTGCTCTGTCCGTCTATCACAAATGGTTCTGCCTTTGGGCGTTTCTTCATAACTCGTTGAAATGCCTGTATTGTTTCTCTACTTAATGGCACTTGTCTTATTCCGCTTTTCGTCTTAGGCGTTTCAATATAATAGCCCTGTTCCTTGCTCTTTAGTAACTGGTGGTCGATAATTACAACTTCATTCTTGAAATCAATATCAGCTACTGTCAGTCCGC
>NZ_JBBMEI010000123.1:0-5573 GCF_040096655.1 Blautia intestinihominis
TCTCTTGTCATAGAAAATTCAAGATCTGCAGTTTCCGGGGAACAGCCAAAACTGGAAACTAACAGTTTTTCATCTGTCTTATCTGGATTTGTAATATAGTCCAGAGCTTTCTTGTCAGTTACCTTAATGGGGAAGATTTTAAGATACGCCATAATTCTTTCACCATCTCTTTCAATTCTTGCATTTCTTCTGGATATAGATCTCCGGTGGTATTTACCTTTTTTGCAATCTGGTTGATATTTACACCAATCTTGTGCATTTCCTCATACTGTTTCTTCAGTGGGGTGGTATCGGTGTTGACGATGTAACCGTCGATTGCCATCTTACGCAGATAAGCTCCCATGTTTTTGGTTTTTGATTCTATCATCTTCCTGCGTATAAGCTTCCTTTCTTCTTCGGTGACATAAAAATGGATTTCTTTGTTTCTCTTTCTTTCAGCCATTGGTGGGTTCTCCTTTCTGAGAGGACAGTAGTATCGTTGCTTTCAACGTTTTTCAATTTAGGGCAGGGTACCCTAAATTGGGATTTCCCGGAAGTGTATCCTCACTTCCTGTCCTTGCTGTTTTACCCCTCTATTAGTTAAAGTCAGGAGAACCGGGAAAATGCAAAAGAATTTGGCAGGTAGCACGGGAAGTGAAAATATGGTATGATTATGGGCAGGATATCAGGAGAATCAGGAGTTGAATAGATTGTGAAGAAAGAAGAAATTTTTGAATATGTGAAGAAACAGTATGGTACGATGCCGGAGTATTTATGGGCACAATCACCAGATAATGCTGTGTTGCGACATAAGAATGGAAAATGGTATGCTGTGGTCATGAGCGTTGAAAAATGCAAACTAGGATTAGAAGGAAATGAATTTGTCGATATTATGGATGTAAAATGTGATCCGGAAATGACAAGTATGATTATTCAGACCTTTGGATTTTTGCCAGGATACCATATGAACAAACAGCACTGGATCACAATTTTACTGGATGGTTCAGTAAGTGAAGCAAAGACATTAGATTTTTTGGATATGAGCTATGATATGATTGATGGGAATAGAGGAAAGGAAGAATGATGAGAAAGGTAATCGTATATTCATCTGTGCATCATGGAAACACAGAGAAATTAGTAAAGAGCATTGCAGAAGAGTGTCAGGTTGATTTGATTGATGCTGTAAAACAGCCAGATGCAGATCTGAGCAGTTATGATACGATTGGGTTTGCATCAGGAATCTATTTTTCAAAATTTCATCAGTCGATATTGGGATTTGCAGAGAAGAATCTACCGGACGACAAAGGGGTATTTCTGATCTGTACTTATGGTGGAAGTGCGAATTATAAATCCATAGAGCAGATTTTGGGCAAGAAGCATTCTACAGCAATCGGAAAATTCGGATGCAAGGGCTATGACACATTTGGCCCATTTAAACTGGTGGGTGGTATAGCAAAAGGACATCCAGATGGAAAAGATATAAAAAATGCAGTTGAGTTTGTAAAAGGACTCTAAATAGTTTAGCGAAAAAGAAAAACCGGGGAACAGTCCTCGGTTTTCTGATATTTGCGGTTCAGTCTTCAATTTGAAAAATCTCTTCTACTGGCATTTTCAGATAATGTGCCAGACGGATTGCAATTTCGAGAGAGGCATTTCGCTCACCACGCTCAATGCGTCCGATGGTATCACTGCAAGAACCGACAGCTTTTGCAAGATCTGCCTGAACGAGATTTCGTTCTTCACGGATATCTTTAAGTGTGTTGTTAATTGCCATTTTATCACTTCCTTTATTATTTTCAGCAAGAGCAGGCTAGAAGTCTGCAGTTGATCTTTAATGAAAACCAGGGATTTCTGCTCCTTTGCATTTTCCGATTACTTTCCCAAAGATTTTAAAAGAATCAGATTCATAAATCTGGATTGGATGATACTTTTCATTCAATGAAACCAGATAAACTCCATCCGGACCGTCATGTAGCTCTTTGATATAGGTATTGCCATTGAGATAGAAGATACCGATTTCACCGTTGGAGATACTGTCTTGTTTATGAACCCATGCAACATCTCCGGTATGATACATTGGTTCCATACTGTCACCAGATATACGGATTCCAAAATCCGTCTTTTCAGGTGCGAGATGACCGACATTGTAACTTTCTTTTACACTGTCTTCAATATAATTTCCAGTACCGGCAGAAGCTGGCTCTACTGCAATCGGCTGATAATTTTCAAATGGAATGATATCGGCTCTATGCGGAAGATACTTTCTGGACGCCCGCAGAAGATTGGCAAATTCAATAATCTTAGCTTTGCCGTCTTCATTCAAATTTTCCATGACATGATCAAATGGATTTTCACCTAAAAATTCTTCGTATATATCTTCAATATCTAAAATCTGACAAACTGTCAGGATTGTGTGTAAGGAGGGTTCTCTTGTTAGATTCTCCCATTTGGAGACTGCTTTCGTAGTAACTTCAATTCCTTCCTGAGCAAGTAAGTCCACCAGATCCGCCTGGGAGTAGCCTTTCCTTTTTCTGTTTTCTACTAATACTTCTCCGAAAGCACGCATATGTTCGCCTCATTTCTTTTTGATTTTTCTATATGCATTATAACCCGAATAAAATCAAAAATCAAGAAAAATCTCCGAAAAGGAGATAGTACGACCAAGATGTCGCTTGACTATCTCCAATACGGAGATATATACTAAGCATACAGAAATTGATAAGACAATAAACCAAACAGAGAGAAGGTGGTGGAGTTAATGGGAGACAGGACAATTCTTCATAGCGACATGAATTCATTTTATGCAAGTGTGGAAATGCTGCATCACCCGGAATTTGCCGGAATGCCTCTTGCAGTTGGCGGTGATCCGGAAGCCAGACATGGAATTGTGCTGACAGCAAATTATATTGCAAAGCGAAAAGGTGTAAAGACCGGAATGGCATTATGGCAGGCAAAACAGATTTGTCCGGAAATCATTTTTGTGCCACCACGGATGGACTTGTATTTGAGATTTTCACAGATGGCAAGAGAAATCTATTCGGAGTATACGGACAAGATCGAGCCATATGGGATTGATGAAGCCTGGCTGGATGTATCAGCCAGTAGAAATCTGAAAGGAAGCGGAATAACGATTGCAAGAGAAATCAGCCATCGGATTAAATACGAACTGGGTGTAACGGTAAGTATTGGAATTTCCTGGAATAAGATTTATGCGAAACTTGGTTCAGATTACAAAAAGCCAGATGCGATTACAGAGTTTAACCGGGAGAATTATAAAAGTATGATTTGGCAGCTTCCTGCATCGGATCTGCTTTATGTTGGAAGACAGACTCGGAAGAAACTTCAGAAGCTGGGGATTCGAACCATTGGGGAACTTGCAGAAAGTGATGAAGCAATGTTAGAAAGCCATTTTGGAAAGATGGGAATTGTGTTATGGTCATTTGCAAATGGCTGGGACGATGATCCAGTTTGCAAAGATGGGTATACAGCTCCGGTGAAGTCAATTGGTAATAGTACCACAACTCCAAGAGATTTAGAAGATGATCTGGATGTCTGGATCATTCAGATGGCACTGGCAGAAAGCGTTGCAGCAAGATTAAGAAAACATGGTTTTAAATGCAAAACGATAGAAATTACGGTCCGAGACAATGGCTTGTTTCGTTTTTCGAGGCAGAAACAATTACATCATCCAACAAATATAACAGATGAGATTGTTACAGCAGCATTTCAATTGTTTAAGGATTATTATAAATGGGAGCATCCAATCAGAAGCCTTGGTATTCGAGCAGTAGATCTTGTGTTGGATGATATTCCCGTCCAGTTGGAACTTTTTGGTAATCAAGAGAAACAGGAAAAATTGGAAAAGATGGATCGCACTGTAGATGAGATCAGACGACGGTTTGGGTATTTCAGTATACAGAGAGCAGTTATGTATCAGGATAAAGTCTTATCCCACTTGGACGCTGGTACACATACAGTTCATCCACACAGTTATTTTCATGGATAATGGGAGGGATAGATTTGAAACAGACATTAACCAGAAAACAGGAAGAAAGCTATCAGTGCATTTTGAATTATACGAAGGAGCATGGATATCCGCCGACAGTTCGGGAATTTGGAAAACTGATCGGAGTAAGATCAACGTCATCTGCTTTTTCCAGAATTAAGCAGTTGGAACAAAACGGATATATCCGAAGGATTCCGGCATCGCCAAGAGCAATAGAGATCTTATAGTGAGGTGTCGGTATGAATAAAGTGTATGTAGATGTAGTGGCAGAGTTTCGGAAAGACGGAAAACTGGTTCCTATATTTTTCACCTGGGAAGATGGAAGAAAATATAACATTGACAGAATTTTGAAAATTGAGCGATGTGCCAGCAGAAAGGCAGGCGGTGTAGGAATGATGTATACCTGTATGATACAGGGACAGGAAAGCCATTTGTTTTATGAAGTGGATAAATGGTTTATGGAGAGAAAAACAGCATAAGGAGAGATTGGTATAGACGATATTATTTGGATTATTAACCGGCAGGGATAGTCACTTTCCCTTTATATTCCTGTAGGTTTTACATAAGAAGATGGATTCCGGTCAGCAAAGGCAGCTCCCACAATGCCTTTTGGATATCCGCTTCTGCAAGTTGTAGTAAGTAATTGCTTCCCATCAAAATCATGGGGAAAGCGAACTGGTCTGAAAGACCGCCAGTTAGTGTGATGATGATAAGGAGATTTTGAAACTGATGACAGACAGAGATTATGCAATTAAATCAATGAAAGAGATTACCTTCCAGATGGCAAGCCATGCACAGGATTATCTGGAAGTAACGATGGAGAGACATTATACAGATATCAAGGAACTGATGACAAGCTATCAGAAATTGATTTTGGAAAATCAAATTGTGTTAGAAGAACTGGATATGGAATGCCAGGAGAAAATCAATGAAGATATGGCATATGCATTGAGTTATCTGAGCATTTATAACAACCAGCTGAATGTGCCAAAGATGCACCGGGAGATGAATAATCTGATGATTATTTATGGATTGTCGGACATGATCTATCGGGGAATGACTTTGGTGAAGTTCTATGCACCGAATGGTGTGATGCTCAGTGAAATCCTTCATTCCTGTTTTTGCAGTCATTATAATAAGACAGATGTGGAAGTACAACAGGAGTTAGGAATAGGCAGGACTTCTTTTTATAAAATGAAGAAGCAGGCACTTGGGTATTTAGGATTTTATTTTTATGAGATCGTGGTACCGCAGGCAAAGGATAAAAGATTTAAACCGTCACTGGGCGTTGAGGAAGAGTAGGTGAATAATATGAGATACGAAGATTCGATGAAAGGTGTAGCTGCTCAGATAATCAAAGAACAGCTGAGAGCCAGTAAAATTAAAAACAATCCAGAAGAGTTCCATTGGCATGATGAATATGCAACGTTGAATTTCTTTCGGTTTATCTGCAAAAATATCGGTAACTTGGGAAATGGAGAAATTGAAAAAATGGTCACACGCTTGAAAAGCATAGATCAGAAAGCAGTGGAAAACCATGTGAATGGTGCTGTTTGGGCATTTGATTATGATAAGATGTTCTGTGTAT
>NZ_JBBMEI010000124.1:0-5452 GCF_040096655.1 Blautia intestinihominis
GGCGAGCGCGTCGCCCCCTCGGACACCCCCTGCGCTTTTTCCTGAAACATGAGCTACGTTACTGATAGTTCTATGTTTTGGTGGGGGTGTTCTCTCCTGGTTATTTATGTTGGTAGAGTGTCCTGTGTGGGGACATACTGTCGAATGTTGTATATTATGATGTTCCTGTGAGGAACGTTGTCCTTAAGGGAACAATATTGCTGGTTATTATATAAATCTGTATCCTCAAGTGACTACAAACTCTTAGTGTTTGATCATCAGGTGGGCCAAGGATTTGTAGAGATCCAGGTAGGTTTGGTAGGTCTGGTCGTAAACTGTTTTGTTGTCCGGATCTGGCTCGTGGTGACGGGTTTCTTTTACGGTCAGGGTTACGGCTTCGTTGTAGTCTTTGTAGAAGCCTGTACCTACTCCGGCGAGGAGGGCTGCTCCGAGGGTTGTTGCGGTGTCGGAGGCCGGGACTACGATTGGTTTGCCGGTGATGTCGGATTTGATCTGGGTCCAGAGGAGGGAGTTTGCTGAGCCTCCCATGGCTCTTAAGACTTCTGCTTTTGCTCCGGCTTCTTCTGCGATCTCAAGATTGTGTCTGAGGGACAGAGCTACGCCTTCCATGCAGGCACGGACCATATGGCCTTTGGTCTTTGAAAAGTCAAGACCATAGAAAACACCTTTGGCATATGGATTCCAGATCGGAGAACGTTCTCCTGACATATATGGAAGGAAGACCATTCCGTCACAGCCCGGAGCTACTTTTTCTGCGATCTCATTAAGCTGATTTAAAGAAGAAACTCCTGTCTGTTCTTTCATCATACGCTCATAGTCTGCAAATTCACGTTCAAACCAGCGCATGACTCCGCCGCCTCCGGTGGTTCCTCCCTGAAGAAGCCATTTGTCCGGCACAACATGATAGCTGAGGATCAGTCTCGGATCTGCTTTGTACTCATCTGTGCAAATGCTCATTCCACCGGCCTGTCCGCCCTGCTCCTGTGTTTCTCCCGGATGAATAACTCCGGCTCCCAGTGTCCCGCAGGCCGCATCCAGACCTCCGGCAACTACCGGGGTGCCCTCTGCAAGTCCGCATTCCTGGGCTGCTTTTGCTGTGACAGTTCCAACTACCTGATCACAGTTGCAGATTTCCGGCAGAAAGTCCACCGGAATTCCAAGAAGTTCACACATTTCTTCATCCCAGCAGGCTTTTTTCATATCGAAACAGTGAAGTCCATATCCCTGAGACACATCCTGTGTGATGGCATCTGTCAGTTTGAAGGCGATATAGCTGTTGGACTGAAGGACCTTATAGATGTTTTTGTAAACTTCCGGAAGATTTTCTTTATACCAGATGATTTTTGCTGTCGTATAAGATGGCTGGAGAGAATTTCCTGCCACTTCAAAAATCCTGTCTGCACCAATCTCCTCATTCAGCCGGTCACAAATTACCTGTGCTCTGGTATCCATCCAGATCGGTGTGTTGGTAAGGACTTTTCCTTCTCTGTCGATGGCGATGGCTGACCAGCTCTGTCCGTCAATACCGACTCCCGCGATCTCCTCCGGTGCGATTCCAGCTTTGTAAATCGTTTCTTTTGTTGCTTTACAGACTGCGCTCCACCATTCTTCCGGATTCTGTTCTGCCCAGCCTTCCTGTGGATAATATACCGGATAGTCACCATTTGCTGCTGCCAGAACCTTCCCCTCTCTGTCAAACACAGCAACCTTGCACGCACTTGTTCCGATATCAATACCAAGTAAATATGATTTTGTCATTTCTGCTGCTCCCATTTCTCCACTACCTGTAAACAGTAGCGATTCCTTCTATAAATTGCTGCCACATTCCGGCAGTCTGTTCCAGTTGTTGCTGTTCACTCCATTCACGGCAGCTTTCCGTTCAGAAAGCTTACGGATTTTCCCTCAATGATCTCTGTCCGGAGTTTTTCAGAAAAGCTTTCTTTGCCTTCCTGCTTTCCGTTCTCAAGATGTTCCAGCATGATCCTGGCTACCTCTCTGGCAATTCCGTCCGTTGGCTGAGACACAATCGTAAGTTTCGGGTTACATGCACGTGCAAACTGAAGATTGTCAAATCCAATCAGGGACAGCTGCTGTGGAATCTGGATACCCAGTTCATTTACTCCAATCATCGCCCCCATTGTCATCTCGTAGTTCGTAACAAAAACAGCAGTCATATCCGGATTGTCCCGAACCAGCTTCTCCAGTCCGCGGACCCCTCCCTGGATCGTGTAATCTCCATGAAAGATCAGGGAATCCCGAATCGGTATTCCTGCCTCATTCAACGCTTTGGAATATCCTGCCAGACGCTCCTGTGCTGTAAAAATCCCCTCCGGTCCACCAATAATTCCAATGTTTCTGTGACCTTTTTTTATGAAGCACTGCACTGCATCCTCTGCCGCTTTCCGATTATCAACCAGAACACTGTCGCAGGAAATCCCCTGTATCTTACGGTCGATCAGAACAATAGGCTTCCCTGTCTTCTGGAACTTCCTGAGATGATTTCCCTCTTCATCTACCGGCATATTGATGATTCCATCCACACGCTTGCGGATCAGGAATTCCACCGCTTCACATTCCAGTTTCTTATCAGTCCGGCAGTCACATACGATCGTTGCATAACCGTGGCTCCGTAGAACATCCTCCATTCCGGTGATGATCTCAGCACAAAACGTATTGTTCAGCTCCGGGATCACAACACCGATAGTCTTGGTCGCATTTGTCTTGAGTCCTCTGGCGACCTCATTGACTTCATAATGAAGTTCTTCAATGGCTGCTTCAATCTTTATTCTGTTTTTTTCTCTGACATTCCCGCCATTAAAATAAGAAGAGATCGTTGCCAGACCAAGTCCTGTCTTTCTGGCAATATCTTTCATCGTTGCTGCCATCCCGCCTCACTGCCCTTCTGTATCAGTTATTCAGCTTTACCGTCGCATCCGCAGACTTTCATTCTTGCCATAACAAGTTCTTTGACTGCTGCGATTGCTGTCTTGCCGTATGCTTTCGGATCGATAGTATCCGGTTTTTCTGCGAGAAGTTCTTTGACTGCTTTGGAATAAGCTGCACGGAGTTCTGTTGCAAAGTTTACTTTGCAGATACCACGTTTTACGCAGTCCATAACATCCTCATCACTGAGTCCGGATGCTCCGTGAAGAACAAGCGGGATATCAACAACTTCTCTGATCTCGCTGAGACGCTCTTTGTCAAGAACCGGTGTTCCTACATAAAAGCCATGTGCAGTTCCGATTGCAACAGCCAGAGAGGTAACTCCTGTACGCTCTACGAATTCTTTCGCTTCCTGCGGATCTGTGTTGGTGTCTGCCTCTGCCTCAAGGTCGTCTTCCTTGCCGCCGACTTTGCCAAGCTCTGCTTCGCAAGGGATGTCCAGTGCTTTTGCTACATCAGCCACACGTTTGGTTTCTGCAATGTTTGCCTCGAAATCCAGTTTGGATCCGTCGATCATAACAGAAGTGTATCCTGCATGCATTGCCTGCATAGCCAGTTCAAAGCTGCTGCCGTGATCCAGATGGAGGCATACCGGAACAGATGCTTTCTTTGCTTCTGCTGCAACGATCGCTGCGTAAGTTTCTACGGTGCCGTATTTGATCGTGGACGGAGTTGTCTGGATCATTACCGGTGCTTTGAGTTCCTCTGCTGCCTGGATGATCGCTTTGACCATTTCCATGTTCTCGGCGTTAAATGCACCTACTGCGTAACCGCCTTCCTGAGCTTTTAACAGCATTTCTTTTGATGTAACAAGTGCCATGATGTTTTCCTCCTCATCATTATATGTATGATATTTTTATAGCAACTTCATAACCGTTCAGTATCCTCACAGCTATATAAATGCCTGTTACCGCGAAAACCGAAACGTTTCCGTTTGACTTCATCATACCTCTGTAACGGCTTTCTGTCAACCGTAAAATATTCATCTTTTACAGGAAAATATTCTCTTGTCAAACCATTCAAATGCAGGTAAATTTTAAGATAATGATAAAAAGAAGCGTCCCTGTCTGCTCATGCAGATCCGGACACCCTATTTTATAGAAATGAACGGAGGCACAGATATGTTAAAAGGAATTCCTGAAATCTTATCACCAGAATTATTAAAAGTATTATGCGAAATGGGACACAGCGACCGTCTTGTAATCGCAGACGGCAACTTCCCGGTTGAATCCATGGGCAAGAATGCGATCACCATCCGCTGCGACGGACACGGTGTACCGGAAATTCTGGAAGCTATTCTCAAAGTTTTCCCGCTGGATACTTATGTAGAACATCCTGTAAACCTTATGGAAGTTATGCCTGGTGACGATGTAGAAACCCCGATCTGGGATACCTACAAAGAAATCATCCGCAAGTACGATGACAGAGGAGACGCAGTTGTAGGAAACATCGAGCGTTTTGCATTCTATGACGAAGCCAAAACAGCTTACTGCATCATCTCCACAAGTGAAAAAGCTCTGTATGCAAACGTTATGCTGCAGAAAGGTGTTGTCATCAACAATTAATCATCGGCCATCTTTTCTTCTGAAATGCTCCGGACTTTATTGTCCGGGGCATTTTTTCATGTTATGATAATTATATGCAAGTCCCCACATTACTCTTCGCAACCCTGTGGGGGACTTACTTGATTCGTTAAAAAATGCAGTCAGGCACTTTCCTGAGCTGTCAAGTTAACAGGAGGATTTTTAATGAGGAAAAAAACACCCCGATTCCTGCGCAGTCTTTCTGTGATTCTCTCTGCCGCTGTTCTGGCAGGAAGTTTCATGCCTGCCGTTCAGACTGTCTCTGCACAGTCCACTGATATTGACTTTATTTCTTCTGACGAAGAGGTAACTTCTTCGGATACAGACATCAGTCTGGAAGATATAGACGAAAACACAGACGCTTCTGCTGAAGCAGCGCCTGACACAGACATCCCGGATATTTCACAGGATTCCTCTGGCACTTCCATTGAAAACGAATCCCCTGCTTCCTCTCAGACAGAAGATGAGGATACGTTCACATCCGGAGATTCCGACGAAACAGCCGAAAACCTGGATTACATTCTCGGCCGTCCTATGACAGAAGAGGAACGACAGGCACAGCTCGCGCCGATGCAGACTCTGACCGCCTTTACCCCGGAAGAAGAGGTAAACAGTGATTTTTCGGTCTCTCTCTGGGATATTTTTCCTGAAAGTTACGATTCCAGAGAACAGAACCTCATAACTTCCGTCAAAAACCAGAACCCTTTTGGCATCTGCTGGGCTTTCAGTCTGCTCTCCACAGCGGAAACACCCCAGATGACCATTTTATCCACCAGACCAATTATCATAACGGTGGAAATGGCATGATCGCTTCCTTTTTCCTGAGTACCTGGTCCGGCATGGCTACAGAAGATCAGGTTCCGCTTCCCACGGACAACTCTCACATCCGCGACCTTTCTTCTTCCATGATCCCGGACAGCAGCCTT
>NZ_JBBMEI010000125.1:0-5159 GCF_040096655.1 Blautia intestinihominis
GAAAAAAACAGCACCAGCCACGACGACCATACCGCAGGCGCAGGAGACACCAGCAATCGTAAAATCAGAAGAATTACAAATACAGGAACTTCCGGTAACAGAAAAATCATCAGACGCTACGAAACCCGTACCGTCAATAGAATCAGAAGCGCAGACAGAACAGACAAGCACAGAGACACCATCTGCTCTAGAAGAACCATCTCCCGCACCACAAAAAGAGCCAGCCCCCAAACAGCTGGAACTCTTCGAAGAAAAGCTCCTTGCTCCGGAATCCCGAAACAGGATTCGGATGATCGGTCAGGTATTTGATACCTACTGGCTGGCAGAATTTGACGATAATTTCTACATCATCGACCAGCATGCAGCCCACGAAAAAGTCTACTATGAACGCCTGGTAAAGAAATTCCGTGAGAATTCCATAGATTCCCAGTACCTGACACCGCCGCTGATCGTTTCCCTTAATATGCAGGAAGAGGAAATCTTAAACGCAAACAAAGATTACTTTGAACAGTTTGGTTTTGAGATTGAGCATTTCGGCGGTCGTGAATACTGCATCAGTGCTGTGCCATCCAATCTTTATGGTCTCACCGAAGAAGAACTTTTCCTTGAGATGCTGGATCATCTGGACAGCGACAACAGCAAAGATGCACTGGATATTTTTGCATCCAGGCTCGCCACGATGGCGTGCAAGGCGGCAGTCAAGGGAAACAACCGCCTTTCTATGGAGGAAGCTGAGAAGCTTTTGGATGAACTTATGACACTTGAAAATCCATACCACTGCCCGCATGGAAGGCCAACCATCATTTCCATGACAAAGACAGAGATGGAGAAAAAATTCAAACGAATCGTATAGGAGTATGTTATGAAAAAGCCATTGATCGTGCTGACAGGTCCTACCGCAGTAGGAAAAACAAGCCTCTCCATCTCCCTTGCAAAAGCAGTGAACGGAGAGATCATCTCGGCAGATTCCATGCAGGTCTATAAAGGAATGGATATCGGCTCTGCAAAGATCCGTAAGGAGGAGATGCAGGGCGTTACGCATTACCTTGTAGATATCCTGGAACCGGAAGAAGAATTTCATATCGTAAAATTTCAGGAACTGGCAAAAGCCGCCCTGGAAGAGATCTATGCCAAAGGCAAGATCCCGATCCTGGTAGGCGGCACCGGATTTTACATTCAGGCAGTGACCAGAGACATTGATTTCACACAGGCAGAACAGGAAACTTCTTACCGGGAGGAACTGGAGCAGTTTGCAAAAGAAAAAGGAGCTGAGTATCTCCACGAGAAACTTCGCGAAGTAGATTCCAAAAGTGCAGAGAACATCCACGCAAACAATGTCAAACGTGTGATCCGCGCGCTGGAATTTTATCATCAGAACGGCACCCCGATCTCAGAACATAATGAAGAACAGAAACAGCAGACGTCACCATATAATCTGGCATATTTTGTCCTGACCGCACCGAGGGAGATCCTGTATGAGAGGATCGACAGGCGTGTGGATCAGATGATGGAGGAGGGACTTCTCGAAGAAGTAAAATCTCTGAGAGAACGCGGATGCCACCGTGGAATGGTCTCCATGCAGGGGCTTGGCTACAAAGAGATCCTTGCCTATCTGGAAGGAGAATATCCTCTAGAAGAAGCAGTGCGTATCCTCAAAAGAGATACGAGACATTTTGCAAAACGCCAGCTCACCTGGTTTCGGAGAGAACAGGATGTGATCTGGGTGGACAAAGAACAGTTCCACTGGAACGAAGCGGAAATCTTGGAATACATGATGAGCGTCCTGAAAGAACAGGACCTTCTTGGATAAACGACGAATACAGAAAGGAATGATAAGAAACCATGAAAGAAATGTATGAACAGCTTGGTATCTCCTCAGAAGTATATGACTTTGGAGTGCAGATCGAGGCATCTTTAAAAGAACGTTTTCAGAAATTTGATGAAGTCGCAGAGTACAATCAGATGAAAGTACTCCTCGCAATGCAGAAAAACAAAGTAAATGCAGATTGTTTCCAGTCTTCCTCAGGATACGGATACGATGATTTCGGCCGTGATACACTGGAAAAAGTATATGCAGATACCTTCCATACTGAGGCCTGCCTGATCCGTTCCCAGATCACCTGCGGAACACATGCACTTGCGATCGCCCTGTTTGGAAATCTCCGTCCGGGAGATGAACTTCTGGCTCCTGCCGGCAAGCCATACGATACTCTGGAAGAAGTCATCGGCATCCGTCCGTCCAGAGGCTCTCTTGCAGAATATGGCGTTACTTACAGACAGGTAGACCTCAAAGAAGACGGAACGTTTGATTACGATGCGATCCGTGCAGCCATCAACGAAAAGACACGCCTGGTAGAGATCCAGCGTTCCAAAGGATATCAGACAAGACCATCTTACTCTGTAAAGCAGATCGGCGAACTGATCGCATTTGTAAAGAGCATCAAACCGGATGTGATCTGTATGGTAGATAACTGCTACGGAGAATTCGTAGACACGATCGAGCCGAGTGATGTCGGAGCAGACATGATCGTCGGTTCCCTGATCAAGAACCCGGGCGGCGGTCTGGCACCGATCGGTGGTTACATCGCAGGAACAAAAGAATGCGTAGAAAACGCTGCTACCCGTATGACCTGTCCGGGACTTGGAATGGAAGTCGGTGCGTCTCTCGGTGTAAACCGTTCTTTCTATCAGGGATTTTTCCTTGCACCGATGGTGACAAAGGGTGCACTCAAAGGAGCAGTTTTTGCAGCAAATATCTATGAGAAGCTTGGTTTCCCGGTCGTACCGAACGGAAGTGAACCTCGTCAGGATATCATCCAGGCGGTAACTCTTGGCACACCAGAAGGTCTGATCGCATTCTGCAAGGGCATCCAGGCGGCAGCACCGGTTGACAGCTATGTAGACCCGGAACCATGGGATATGCCGGGATATGACAGCCAGGTGATCATGGCAGCAGGTGCCTTTGTACAGGGATCTTCGATCGAGCTTTCAGCAGATGGTCCGGTAAAACCACCGTATGCCGTTTATTTCCAAGGTGGACTTACCTGGGAACATGCAAAACTTGGTGTCCTGATGTCTCTCCAGAAACTGGTAGAGAAGAATCTGGTCACTCTCCCATCAAAATAAGGAGTCGTTATGGATAAAAAACCACAGGTGATCGTTGTCGGCGGCGGAGCTGCCGGACTGACTGCCGGAATCATGGCTGCCAGAAACGGAGCAGCCGTCACGATTCTCGAACAGAATGAGAAACCGGGCCGTAAGATCTGCGTGACAGGAAACGGCCGCTGCAATCTGACCAATCAGGAGATGTCCTGGGAAAAGTTCCACGGACAAAACCCGGCATTTGTCAGGGATATTCTGTCTCAGTTTTCGCT
The DNA here is from genome assembly GCF_040096655.1 of Blautia intestinihominis. Classification (NCBI taxonomy): domain Bacteria; kingdom Bacillati; phylum Bacillota; class Clostridia; order Lachnospirales; family Lachnospiraceae; genus Blautia; species Blautia intestinihominis. Next base: position 3,375 of record NZ_JBBMEI010000125.1, read on the forward strand.
GGAAGATACTTTGAAATTTTTTGACGAACTGGGAATTGTTGTGACAGACAAAAAAGGCTGGCTTTATCCAAGAGGCGGCCAGGCGAAATATATTCCGGAGCTTTTGCTTCTTAAGGCACGCTCCCTTAAAGTCAAGATCAAAACAAGAGAAAAGGTCCAGAAGATCTACAGAGAACAGGATCTCTGGAAAGTCCAGACAGAAGGGTGGACCTATGAGGGGGCTGCAGTCATTCTCGCGAATGGCTCCAAAGCTTCTTCCGTACAGGGTGCAGATGGAAGCGGATATGTACTTGCCAGGGAACTCGGACATCATATCCTCAAACCGCTTCCTGCGCTGACAGGGCTCAAGGTAAAAGGCAATTTCTTCTCCGCATGGGCAGGTGTGCGCACCGACTGCAAAGTCACTCTGTGGATCGATGGAACGGAAACTGCCAGCGAGACAGGGGAGATCCAGCTGACGGATTATGGGATTTCCGGAATACCGGTCTTTCAGATCAGTGGAATGGCAGCCAGAGCCCTGGAAGAGAAACGCAAAGTATCCGTTACACTGAACTTTTTCCCAGAATATACAGAGAAGAACATTCAAGAACTTCTCACAAAAAGGGAAAAAGAATATCCGGAACTTTCCAGGACAGAACGCCTGCTGGGGCTTTTGCCGGATAAACTGATCAAGGTTATCCTGAAACAGAAAGATCCATACAGAGCAGTGACTGCTTTTCCTCTTGAGCTCAAAGGAACCAGCGGATTTGAACAGGCACAGGTCTGCACAGGCGGTGTAGATACCGGTGAAGTAGATCCGGAGACTCTGGAATCCCTGCTCCATAAAGGGTTGTATTTTGCAGGGGAACTTCTCGACATCGACGGTCCCTGCGGCGGCTATAATCTACAGTGGGCATGGTCGAGCGGAGCAGTGGCAGGCATTCATGCGGCAAAGGAGATAAGATGATAAGGATCACACAGTTAAAACTTCCTATAAACCATACAAAAGAACAGCTGGAAAAGAAGATCGCCCGGACGCTGAAATGTCAGGAGGGCAGCTTCACATACGAGATCATAAGACAGTCCCTGGACGCTAGACACAAGGACGACAAAAAATTCGCCTACACCGTAGATGTCATGGTGCCAAAGGAAAAACAGATTCTGAAAAAAGTTCACAGTAACAATATTATGTCAACAGAAAAGAAAAGATATCATTTCCCGAAACCAGGAAGTACGGAGCTGATTCATCCACCTGTCATCGTCGGAAGCGGACCGGCAGGACTTTTCTGTGCGTGGTATCTGGCAAGGGCAGGATACTGCCCGCTTGTCCTCGAACGGGGAGAAATGGCGTCCAAACGAAAAGAAACGGTAGATCATTTCTGGAAAGACGGTGTTCTCAACCCGGATTCTAATGTGCAGTTCGGCGAGGGCGGAGCAGGAACTTTTTCTGATGGAAAGCTGAACACTCTGGTCAAGGATCCAAACGGACGTAACCATGAAGTCCTGGAACGATTTGTAAAAGCCGGAGCCTCGAAGGAGATCGTCTATCAGCAGAAACCACATCTCGGAACCGATGTACTGATCGGGATCGTAGAAACACTTCGCCATCAGATCGAGGCAATGGGTGGAAGTTTCCGCTTTGAAACGACAATGACGGACCTGATCCTTAAGGATGGCAGACTGGAAGCCGTTGAGGTCAACCACGGAGAAAAGATCCCGGCAGAGGTCTGCGTGCTGGCTCTCGGCCACAGCGCACGGGATACTTTTGAGATGCTGAACCGCCGCGGCGTTTATATGGAACCGAAG
>NZ_JBBMEI010000126.1:0-5125 GCF_040096655.1 Blautia intestinihominis
AAATCTAATTCCTCCATCACTTTTTTCAGGGTATAGACTGGATCGTCGTCAGGTAAACTCAATTCGAAGAAACTAAAGTTAATTTTCTGTTGCCCAAACTCAAAAAAATCGTTATAATAATTAGTTGTTAGCATAGTTACATTATAACATGTAACGGAGAGAAAGATGGTTGTCGTTAGCCATCTTTTTTTCTTTTTTCAGATAAATTCAGAGAGGGTATGACTCGTTGTGAGCCATACCCTCTCTGCTTTGGAACTATCTATTGATATGCTCCCTTCTAGGTAGACAAGTGAAATAATAAAAACTTGTCACCTAGGAGGGAGCATATTTTATGTCTAAAAGAAAAGTATCTGTTGTGGATAAGATATATGCTGTAAATCTATATCTGGATGGAAAAGAAAGTCAACGGCGAATTGCCGATATGTTTGATGTAAGTCTCGCATCTGTCCAACAATGGATTCGAAACTATGAATCTATGGGAGCAAATGCATTCACATTGAAAGGGAATAAAAAATATTCCAAAGAATTGAAACAACAAGCAGTCGTAGATTATTTAGCAGGCTATGGTTCTCAAGATGATATTTGCAAAAAATATGGGATCCGTTCAAAAGCTAAGTTACAAATCTGGATAAAGAAGTATAATGGTCATGAAGAATTAAAATCTTCTGGAACAGGAGGAAGCATTATCATGACCAAAGGAAGAAAAACCACTTTTGAAGAACGGGTTGAAATAGTACAGTATTGTATCGCACATGATCGTAATTATGCCAAAACAGCAGAACAATACCAGGTGTCCTATCAACAGGCTCGCAATTATATAGTCAAATATGAAGCTGGTGGAATAGAAGCTTTAAGAGATAACCGTGGCAAACGAAAACGTCCCGATGAGATGAGTGAATTAGAAAAACTGCGTGCTGAAGTTAAAATTTTAAAAGCGGAGAAAGAATGTGCTGAAATGGAGGCATCTTTTTAAAAAAAACTCGAAGAAATAGAGAGGAGGCGGAGCTAAGCCTGGTCCGTCATGAACATATATATCAGGCAATCAAAGAAGAACATGAAGATCATAATTATTCAGTTGCTGCACTTTGTAAACTTGGTAATGTTTCTAGAGCAGCTTATTATAAATGGCTACACAGAGAAATTCCCAAAAGCGAGCAAAAGAATAGGTTTATTGATGACGAGATAGAAAAGATTCACACAGACTCACCGGATAAAGGCTATCGAAGGATCAGAGATGATTTGGAACGATATCATGGTATTGATATAAACGATAAACGTGTGCTACGCATTTGCCGTAAACTTAATATAAAATCAACTATCAAGTATTCTAACAACGGATGCACAAGACAGGCTGCAAACCCTCAGTATATAGCTGAAAACATACTTAATCGGGAGTTCACTGCCAAAGCACCAAATGAAAAATGGCTCACTGATGTGACAGAATTCCATTATTATATTGGGATTGAAAAGCATAAAGTTTATCTAAGTGCAATACTGGACCTATATGATAGACGGATTGTTTCGTATGTTATTCGTGATAAGAACAACAATGCTTTGGTGTTTGATACGGTAGACAATGCTTTACTTAGAAATCCTGATGCGCAGCCACTGTTTCACAGTGACAGGGGATTCCAATATACGAACAGGACATTTCATACAAAACTTGTAAATGCTGGAATAATACAAAGCATGTCGCGAGTTGCTAAATGTATCGACAATGGACCAATGGAAGGCTTTTGGGGGATTTTGAAGAGAGAGCGATACTATGGAAAACGATTCACTGATAGAGGTACTCTCGTAAAAATGATCGAAGATTATATAGATTACTATAACAATAAACGCTTACAAAGGAATCTCGGAATTTTAACACCAATGGAAAAACACGAAATTTACTTGCAAACCGCATAAAAACTGCCAGCAGACAAATTTCTGCTGGCAGGAAAATTTATATTTTTTCAATTGTCTACTTGACGGGGAGCGGTTCACATATTTCCCGACAGCCCCATTCTTTTTCTTCTGTCTTTATATGCCAGAAACAGAATCGTCAGAAACGTAACTGTCTCCGCTGCAAAAAGAGAGATCCAGATTCCATTTAATCCGAATAATTTCGCAAGTATAACTGCGCAGATAACAATAGCAACAATTCCTCTCAGGAATGATCCCACAATCGCGATTTTCGGTTCATCTACTGCTGAGAAATATGCCACCAGTACAACATTGATTCCTGCAACTATAAACCCAAGGAAATACAGACGCAGTCCTGTATGTGCATAATTCAATAACTGAACATTGTTTTCACTGTTGAAAATGCTGATTAGCGGGTCAGTTGCTGTCCAGATGATCAATTGGATCAATGCTTCTACTGCAAGACATACGAGCAGGCTCCATTTCAGAAGTTTTTTTACCTGAGTAGGCTGACCTTTTCCGTAGCTTTCACTGATCAGAGGCTGTGCTCCCTGGGCCAGACCGTTGAAGATTGCAAATGCCACGATAGAAAGGTTTGCCACAACTCCATAGGCTGCTACACCTACATTTCCTGCAATTCCCAGGATCAGGAAGTTAAATACAATAGCGATCACACCGGAAGACAGTTCACCGACGAATGCGGAAACTCCTAGCTGACAGCAGGAAATCAGGTGTCTGAATGACGGTTTTTTCCAATGGAATCCTACATGGTTTCTGCTGCTTCTGTAGTGTATGGTACAGACGCTCATTGTTACGATCAGACAGATTGCAGTAGCCAGTCCGGCTCCGGAAAATCCCAGACCGACTGGGAACATGAATATATAATCAAATATAATGTTAAAGATACTTCCACTGATGGAACCGATCATTGCAATAGAAGGCGCCCCATCGTTTCTGGCAAATGCAGTAAATGTATAATTTGACATGAAGAATGGTGTTGCGATCAGAATAATTCTCACATAGTTTCGTCCAAGTCCGATCAGTCCGGCATCTGCACCCAGCAAAGCCAATGCTTTGTCCGGAATAAAAATTCCGATCAGCATAAATGGAACTGCAACCAGTATGCTCCAGGTTACTGACTGTACGAAATAATGTTCTGTATTTTCTCCTTTTGCCCTGCTTATGGCATACCTGGTAGCGGAACCAATCCCGATCATAGCCCCAATCGCATAGATCAGTCCATAAACCGGCAGGATCAAATTGAGAACTGCCAGTCCGTCAGCACCGGAATATACAGATATAAAGAAAGTATCTGCCAGAACATAAACGGAAATCCCGATCATTCCGGCAACACTCTGGGTTACATATTTAGTGAATCTTTTCAGCATAATTCTTGTCTCCTTCCGTAAAGACTTGCCTTCTATTTATATATCTGTATTTTAAAAAATAGCAATCAAAAACTCCTCTCAGGCGCTATGCATAATAATTTCAACAACATGCTGCTTATAGCAGGTATTGATAAATTTATATCATTCTGATGATATATTATATTTCATTTTTCACGTTAATGATGTAAAATTATCAATGTAAATATCAGGGCATATTCGAATAATCATTTCTAAACTTTTTCAAATATGCTCCGGAAAGGAACTTTTATACTAATGAAAACCAAGATTCAGGATATGACCTCCGGTTCACCGGGACGGTTGATCATTCTTTTTGCAATTCCCCTGATGCTGGGAAATATCTGTCAGCAGCTTTATACAATGGTGGATACCATGGTTGTTGGTCAGGTTGCAGGTGTGGAGGCTCTTGCCGCACTGGGTGCTGTTGACTTTCTGATGTGGGTTGTCACAGGAATATCCACAGGACTCACTCAGGGATTTTCTATTCAACTCTCCCAGTATTATGGGGCAAAGGATTTCGAAAATCTGCGTAAATCTCTGGCTCACAGTTACCGGCTGACCGCATTCATCGCAGCCGGAGTATTGATTCTCAGCCAGTCATTTGCTTCGCTGGTATTAACAGGGCTGCATACACCTTCCAATATTATCGGAATGTCTCTGTTATATCTGCGCATCATTTTCTGTGGAATCCCCGCCACAGCAGCCTATAATATGTTTGCTTCTGCTCTAAGGGCTATGGGAAACAGTAAAACACCGCTGACCGCAATGATCATCGCATCTGTGCTGAATGTCTCACTGGACATCCTTTTTGTGGCAGGCTTCGGATGGGGTGTGGCAGGAGCAGCAATCGCAACTGTGATTGCACAGAGCTTCTCCGCTGTTTACTGTTTCCTGATTTTACGCAGAATTGATATCGTTCATCTGACCAGAGCAGATTTTATGCCTGCCTCCGGCATGAATGCCCGCCTGATGAAGCTTGGTATTCCTGTTGTATTTCAGAATATCATCATCGGTGTGGGCGGTCTGGTAGTCCAGTATGTGATCAATGGCTACGGTTTCCTTTTTGTAGCAGGATTTACAGCTACAAACAAGCTTTATGGTCTGCTGGAAATGGCTGCTATTTCCTATGGATATGCCATCGTTACCTATGTGGGTCAGAATCTGGGAGCCGGAAAGATTGACAGGATCAGAAAAGGCGTCCGCAGCAGTATGCTGCTTTCCCTGCTTACCTCACTGATCATTTCTGCTGCCATGTTTTTATTTGGAAAAAATATTCTCTCACTTTTCATCTCAGGTGAACCGCAGCAGACACAGCAGGTATTGGCAATTGCTTTTAAATACCTTTCTATTATGGCTGCCATGCTCTGGGTTTTGTACTTCCTGTACGTGTACAGATCTGTACTTCAGGGGCTGGGAGATACCTTAATGCCTATGGTAAGTGGTATGGCTGAATTTGTCATGCGTATCAGTGCTGCACTGATCCTTCCCCATTTTATCGGACAGGACGGTATTTTCTTTGCAGAGATTGCAGCATGGAGCGGAGCCACTGTGATCTTATGCATCAGCTATTATGTACGGATGCATAAATATCATTAAAACAAAACAGGGAGCTGTCGGTAAATAACGTTTTTTAGAGCTGACAGCACCAAACAAAAATATCCTGACAGTTACAGAGCTTTCTGGCTTTGCAACTTGTTCAGGATATTTTTATTTTGATAAATACTTTCTGTTTTTGGTCGCAAAAAATCCTTGTTTGGATTTTTTCAGCCGCATTTTTTTCTAGGCAGTTTTTCCTTCAAATTTTCTCAGTTTTT
>NZ_JBBMEI010000127.1:0-4927 GCF_040096655.1 Blautia intestinihominis
CTTTTGGTAAGTATTATGACTATCACCGCCGTGATATTGCCGCCAATGAGGTAGATTATCTCAATGTGGAAGATCCTAATGTCTTCTCCCATCGTGCATGGGAACTTGAACATCAGAGAAAACAAGAAATTAGAAGAAATCAACCTACTCGAGCTAAGAAAAAGTCACATGATATAGAATTGTAATCATCTAAAGTATTGTCCTGGCACCATAAATGGTGCCGAGACAATAAATAATATTCACACATTATTATTCTAATATTCCGCCTATTTACTTTAATTTGAAATCCAAGTCATAGTCTAGCATTTTCAATGCCTATGCTATCAACATTCTTTTCCTTCAATTAAATAGACGTTGTCTGCTAAAACAATCAAGATACAACGATTTTACTGTTCAATCTTTTTCTGTATGAAATGTTCAATAACATTATTGAACATAATGTCATCAAATTTTTCTCCGGAAAATACGTTATCACAAATTTCTATTAACCAATCGACATCTTTGAACGGAAGCTTGTTCTTCAATAAACGAAGCATTTCCGCAATGTTGGGCTGAATATCTTGCGTTTGATCTGCAAGATAGCACGCATCTTCTGGTTCCGTCAACAACTCCACAGATTTAGAATATATCCATAGTTCTTCTGCAATATCTCCTATTGGAAATTCATCGACATCGGTGACTTTTTTTTCAGGCAAATCATATTTTTCACTAAAGCAGTCAAGCATTTGTGCCGTCACATCCACAGGATATGGATGTAATAATTTATCAAGCGATAAATAATTTTCTGATTCAATTGCCTTCTTGACATCAACAAGCATCTGTCGAGGGAACTGTAAAGCAGCAGAATTTATTTCTTCAAACTCGTTAGCGGATAATATGACTAGATAATCAAAGGGAGCATCAGAAAATGCGATACAACCCAGAAGCCATTCGGTTAAATTGCTTTCCGATGCCATATCAAAATTATCAACTATAATTGGATAATAGCTCAACATATCAATGGTATAAATTTTATCAGGAAAATGAATCAAATACTTGGATTTTAATGCCAAAAATCCTTCTTCTGCGATTTTTCTTTCATCTCGACAATACCCATCATACCAATTCCTAATTTGATATTTATTAAAATACTTATTTGGCGAATGTGCCTGATAGTATCTACAGCACATTATTAGTCGCTCTATATTTTGCGTTTCCATAACACAAAGAACCATCTGTCTTTCCTGAAAACCAAAATCAATTGCAATTTCTGCAAAGTAATTCTGCATCGTTACAAGAGAACTTTGAGCTGTTATGAGGTTTACCATAGCCAATCTTTGTTTTTGTTCTTCCTTAGCAAGAAAACCCGCAAACTGATTCATAAAGTTTTGTATGCTTTGAAAGTATTTATTCTTTATTTTTCCTAATCTCTCAGGCACTGTAGCTTTTTCTTCAAAAGGACGATCTTCCTTAGGATATCGTTTTTCACCTGTGGTAATTAAGGCGAAGTCTTCACGAAGTTTATCTACTTCCCCTGCCAAGCCCCCTAATGTTTTTCCGCTAAGAAGTTTATAAATACAGGCACAGCACTTATCTGCAAGCAAACATATATGTTCTCTCACATCAAACCAGTAATTTAACCATTCTGTCACGGTATCAAATTCGTAATTGCTCATAATGGTCTTGTTCCATAGCGACGTAAGATTCTGATGAAACATGATTACAATGTTTCTAATGGACATTTCTTTATGTGCATCGTCGGGAACAGGATAAGCCGCGAGCAAATCAACTGTCGGCTTGAGTGCATCCGCGCAATACAAATCAAAAATAGGCAAGGCTTTGCAAAGGAGTTTCAACCTTGAGACGCTCTGCTCATTTCCCGTTTTAATATTGTGCAATCGAAGGATATATTCAATGTGAATCGCATTTTTTTCGGAATCAATAAATACCCTATGTGATCTGGTCCACTGCTTGAGGTACGTAAGAATACTCTTAAGATTTCGTTCCACAAATTCCATATATTTCTCTCTGTTCCCGCAGTAGGAGAGATACATCAGCGTAGAAATGCACTCCAGCGTCAATTTTTCCGGCTTGCTCCAAAGATCGTCCAGAGAAAATCCGACCGATACATTCCACGCTGGATTGATGTTATAGATCCACTCAGAAATGGAGGCATAGGACATGATGTCCTTTATTCCGTCAAACCGAAGGGTGCACAGTTTCCTATATAGACAATCGCAGAAAACATAGACATACGTTTCCTGCAAACGGCAGGTGGGAATACGCTCCCGTAATCGGCAAAGATATTCTATATTCTTATTATCCGGAAATGTTTCCCGCATTTTGTCCAGCGTATCCATCGACACACCGAAATCCTCAAATACAGCAAAGGGGCACATTTCGGTCGATATAAGAAAAAGACCGCCGTGGGCATCTGCATCGTCAAACATAGCCCGATTGGAAAGGAAATACTGCATCACACTCCCTGAAAAAAGCCCCTGTATTGCAGAAGTATAGTTTGAAAGGTCTTTTTCATCCCATAGACTCTCGACCGCATCGCGGAAAAATGTCTCTTTGTTCAGGGTAAACTCCGGCAGATGAGAAAACAGTATCGATAGGTCCGCTTTGTCCGCCATTTTCATAACTGAAATGGCGGTATTGTCAATTGGCAGGAATTCATGCAGCCTCTCAACAACGTGCTTTGACCGAATTGGATGCAGCCCCTCAATATACCCGCTCTCTTCATTTACATGCACAAGGAACTCGGATTCCATACATTTTAAGAGCTCCCCAAAATCCGATCCAGAATCTTCTGATTGACTCGCATAAAGGTTGACAGCAGAAAGCCTGACTCCGCAAAGATCTGCAAAACATACTTTGCGCAGGATTTCACATTTTGCTTTGCCAGAAGATGATTGTCCTATTTCGGATATTTGTGAGGCTATTCTTTCTGATAACATCTCACCATGAGTAAGCAAGTAGACATACTCTATAAGTAGTTGCCTTTCTGCAATCTTATTCCATGCTCTTTGCCAGCTTGTTATGCTTGGGTGAAGCTGCTTAGCCTCTCCGAATAGATTGAATATCTCTATTGCTTCCTTTTCTTCTAAAGCCGGCTTAATTACTTTCAAAGACTGAATATTGCTCAAGTCGCCACTATAATTATACCAATCCATCTCTCGCGATGTGATGAGCAACTTATAATGACAATGCAATTCGGATTGTAAGAGCTGAACAAGATAATTCCATTTGCTGAGATGGTTATCCAGATTGTCAATTAAGATAAGAATCTTTTCACCAAGCTGAATTCTTGCTTTGAAATATTGGACAATATTCCCAATTTCTTTTATCTCATCACACCATAGTAACTGATATGGTATATATTCATTTTGGAGAATATAAGCTGCCCGCAAAGCCAGCGTGGTTTTTCCTTGCCCACTAGAAGCTTTAATTACAGTAACCATGTTTTCGCAAATAGAATTAATAACATCTTTTTCTAAACTCGGTCGTTTGATTGGAAACCCACTTACTATATCTGCTGGTGTTGCTTTTTTCCCTTCGTAAAAACTACACCCTTCATCAATGCTAGGCTTAGAGTAGTCCAGTTTACGAATCCAACTATGAGCTGGATTTTGAGGACCCTTACTGATATCTATTTTGACAGATTGGATTTTGGAATCTAATTCTGCTTTGGTCACATAGGCCCGCTGCTCCATTTTTTCAAAGCAAAGAATTTTTATGCTATTTGCAAATAATGAAACATTGTCTGTGTTAATCTCATAAATTCTAATTAAGGTTTTTTCAATTTCAGTAGCAAGTATAGATTTTTCAATCTTCTCAAATGACAGATGTGAAAAAAATTTATCGAAATCATAAACAGACCAATTCCAAGAAGGATTGTTTTTCTTGATATTTGAAATCACGCCAGCCCAATAGGTGCGTGATTTTTCGTCTAACTTAGATGCAAATATCTTACTTAGATGGCCTTTTGCAACAGGAAAATCATAAACAAGCTTAAAAAATCTATTTTGATCCAGCAAATATGCTTCAAGAAAATTTTTGAGCACATCAGTTAAAAAGCTGGCATCCTGTTTGTTGACAGAATATTTCAACTGTATATGAGTAATATCATTACTACCATTTTTCTGCATGATACAATCAATATCTTCAATCCCCTCAAGCTGGAAAAAATTGCTTGGATTTGATGACGAAAGAATTAAATAACACGAATACAAAAATTGATATGAATACCCCCTGAGTGCAATTTGTCCGCCATCCCTAGAAATACTTAATTCCTGAATATTTGCTTTTGGAGCTGTAACCTTTTTGTTTTTCTTCTTTGTGCTTTTTCCCATATTTCTCCTTTCGTTCTCTTATTACATCTACACGTGCTCTAATCTGTACTTATCAAATTTTCCAATTCAGAATATCGAAAGATTCTATTTCTATTAGGAAGTTTAATGGCATTCATCAATTCCATTTCCTTGTAATGAATAAAACATTTTAGATACTATAATAAAAAATCCCGCTGCTTTAATAATACCATCTTCTTAACCCATTTTCTATATAATCTCTTCCAAACAGCGAAAAGCTCCCGAAGGAGCTTTCCATTACCTTAAATATACACTAATTCTTTTAACACAATCTCTTCCGCTGCATTCCGGATGTTATTTACAGCTCCAACCCACACCATCTGATCACGAGCTTTCAATTCTTCCGTAACGCCTTGCTTCTCCATCATCTGACGCACCAGAATATCCATTCTCTCCTGTGCTTCATCGTCCACAGTATTCAGATGTTCTGTCAATCTGTCTTCCAACATATACAGAGAATACATTGCCGAACGATGCTCTTTCAGATACGTTTTCCGAATCATTCCATATTTCCCATAATGCGGTTCTTCATCTGTACTGACAAGATTCGGATAGTAAATTCCGTCTGCGCCAAG
>NZ_JBBMEI010000128.1:0-4826 GCF_040096655.1 Blautia intestinihominis
AGAAGACCGATGGCTCTAACTATTACCAGTTTACACCATCGGTCTTCTTAAGTCCAGCTAACCCTTGAACAGTAACAAATAACAAATTCCTTTAGAAAAATGTTTACAAGTAGTATTTAAAACTATATAATAAGGGGCATAAGAGAGAGGAAAGTGGTATTTATGTCAACAAATAATGAGGCGATGATCAGACATATTCTGGACTGGGTTTCCGGAATTGGATATATTAAACCCGAGGATATTCCGAATATTGATCTTTATATGGATCAGGTAACGACTTTCATGGAAGAGCAGCTTGCACATTCCAAGCGATATCAGGAAGACAAGATTCTCACCAAGACCATGATCAATAACTATGCCAAGAATAATCTTCTTCCGTCACCGGTGAAGAAGCGTTATTCCAAAGAGCATCTGCTGGTTCTGATCTTTATTTACTACTTCAAGAACATTCTTTCTATCAATGATATTCAGACTCTTCTGAATCCGATCACGGATAAATATTTTAAATCTCAGGAGAAGCTGGATCTGACTTCTATCTATGAGGAAGTTTTCAGCATGGAGAAAGAACAGATTGAAGTTCTCAAGAAGGAGCTTCTGAAGAATTATCAGACTGCTCAGAATACGTTTACGGATGCTCCGGAGGATGAGCAGGATTTCCTGAAATTATTCTCTTTCATCTGCCTGCTCAGTTTTGATGTCTACATGAAAAAAACGATCATCGAGCAGATGATCGACAGTCTTCGAGAGAATGACCCAAAGAAAAAGAAATGATTTCACTCAAATAAAAAGAGGTTCCCGCCGCAGTGTGACGGGAACCTCTTTTGTTATTTAGTATAAATAATTCTTGTTTACATAGCCGGATTTGTTCAGTTTCGGTGCATATACATACCAGTAGGTGCTGTCGCTGGTATCCTGTACCTGCACGGTGTCTCCGCTGTAAAGCTCTCCGATCTCATTGCTGTCATCGTATGCCTTGGCGGTACGAAGTGCAAGATATCCTTTGCTTACACTGACGGTCTTGGTTACTACAGAAGGAGTGCTGCTGCCTGCGCCTACGAGATAGTTGCGGTTTACGTAGCCGGATTTGTTAAGCTTCGGAGAATATACATACCAGTAGGTACTGTCGCTTGAATCCTGTACCTGTACGGTATCTCCGCTGTAAAGTTCTCCGATCTCGTTCTTATCATCGTATGCCTTGGCGGTACGAAGCGCGAGGTATCCTTTGCTTACGCTGACGGTATAGCTGGCTCCGCCTGTGTTTGCTGTTCCACCGCCAACCAGATAGTTGCGGTTTACATAGCCGGATTTGTTAAGCTTCGGGGAATATACGTACCAGTAGGTGCTGTCGCTGGTATCCTGTACCTGTACAGTATCTCCGCTGTAAAGCTCTCCGATTTCATTCTTATCATCGTATGCCTTGGCTGTACGAAGTGCGAGATATCCCTTGCTTACACTGACTGTGTAATTGCTTCCTCCTGTGCTGCTTCCGCCGCCAACCAGATAATTGCGGTTTACATAGCCGGATTTATTCAGTTTTGCAGAATATACATACCAGTAAGTGCTGTCGCTGGTATCTGTAACTTCTACGGTATCTCCTGTGTAAAGCTCTCCGATCTCATTCTTATCATCGTATGCCTTGGCGGTACGCAGTGCAAGATATCCCTTGCTTACGCTGACTGTGTACATGGTTCCTGCAAAGCTTTCCTTTGCTGTTAATGGCAGGGATAAAGTGAAAACAAGTACAAAAAGTGCTGTCCATTTTAAAAATGTTGATTTTTCTTTCATAGTGATGCCCTCCTTTGGGAATATTATTTTTTACAATTCTCTCAGGAATTGTAAGAATCATAGATCTGTCTGCTCAGAGATGCGATCGTACTCTGAGCTGCCCCCGGCTGTGGAACATTCTCTGACATAAATACAATGATCAGGTCATTCAGGTCATTGTAGATGATTCCTGCATCATTCTCGACATCCGAAAGTTCTCCTGTCTTGTTTGCAACGCTGACGCCTGACGGCATCTGTGCCGGGATCTTGTTTCTCCTGCTCTGTGCTGCAAGTAATGCAAATTCTGCCTGTGCGTGTGCATCAGACTGCTGATTTCCATCGTAAACTTCCTTGAGGAAGTGTCCGCAGTCTGAAACAGAGGTATAATTGTCATCGTACTGATTGCTTGCGAGGAGAAGTCTTCCCATATGTGTGCTGGAATATCCCTTATCACTGCAGAAATTATTAACTACATTCATTCCTGCACTGCTGTCTCCGCCTCCCAGATAACTTACCAGTGTGTTTGCCGCATCATTATCACTGACTGTTATCATGGAATTCAGGTTGGAATCTACGCTGGACTGTCCATACTGTCCCACAATACTGTCATAATTCTCATAAACAGCTCCCATGATATAAAGCTTGATCAGACTTGCTGCCTGCATTCTGGCATCCTGGATGGCTCCTTCGGTATTTTTCTCCAGGTCACATACATATACGGACCAGGTTCCATTTCCTGACGGAAGTGCAAGACTTGACAAAACGCTCTGAAGTTTCTCATCAGTCCCGGCTGTCTCTGATGATGCAGAACTTCCAAATACGCTTCCTCCCTCTGACTCTGACGGCGGTGACAGGGTTCCCTGTCCCTCCTGGACTGTAGCTGTTTCATCCGGTGCCGGTTCCGGATGATGATCGGATTCCTCCGTTGTCTGTGTCTCTGCTGTGGCTTCTGCCGCATAACACGGCTGCACCATCAGACATGCTGTAATCAAACTGCTTACTGCGATTCTGGTTAAAGTCTTATTTTTCATTTTCTCTCTTCCTTATTTTCAGATACTTTTATTATAAGTTTTTTGTATAACAGTTGCAAGAAATTTGTTACCATTTACGGTAACTTATACCTTACTTCGTATCTTGCCAAAATACTGATTATAGCTTATCATAAAAGCGGCAGTTTTTGAAAATCAATTCTGCTCTCTGTATATATTTATTATAGCAGAGTGTTTCGCAAATTTGTAATTTTTATATACAAAAAACAGTTTTCAGGAGGTACTTTATGAAAAAATTTTTGACAGCACTGCTGCTTGGCAGCCTGATCTTTGTTTCACCGGCAGTCGTTTCGGCTTCTTCGGAAACCACCTATGAAAGTGAGGAAGGACAGGCCATGATCAAACCGCCGTCTTCTTCTGAACAGTCATCTGAAACAGAGGATGAAACGACAGATGAAACTGACGCGCAGGAAGAAGAGGGTACTATCAGTTCTTCTGATTCCTCATCTGGCATGGACTGGTCTGCTGCCAACACCGAAAACAGCAAAACTTCCAATCAGGGAAATTTCACGGTCTGTGTGGATGCCGGGCATCAGGGATCCTGGGTGGATATGAGCGCACAGGAACCAATGGCTCCTGGATCTTCCCAGACGAAAAACAAAGCTACGACAGGAACCAGCGGAAATTTTTCCAAAGTTCCAGAATATGAAGTGAATCTGGAAGTTTCTCTTGTACTCCAGAAAGAGCTGATCTCACGTGGGTATAATGTTATTATGACCCGTGAGGATAACGACACGGCTATCAGCAACAAGGAACGCGCGGAACTTGCTACGGAAAAAGGTGCTGATATCACGGTGCGTATCCATGCAAATGGCGATAACAGTTCTGCTTCTTCCGGTGCGCTTACGATGGCTCCTACTTCTTCCAATCAGTATCTGGATCAGGATATCATTGAGAAAAGTAATACGCTTGCAAGCTGTATCATCAATCATTACTGTGATGCGACCGGGCTTGGAAATCTTGGGGTGATCTCTTCTGATAATATGACAGGAACCAACTGGAGTACTGTTCCTGTTGCGATCCTTGAGATGGGATTTATGAGTAATCAGAATGATGATCTGTATATCACCAATTCTGCAAATCATGAGACGATGGCGAAGGCAGTCGCGGATGGTATTGATGAGTATTTCAGTATTGTTGCACCGGATACGGTTGCGATCGGGAAGCATCTTTCTGCACTTACAGATAAGATTGAAAAAGATTATGTGGATGTGCAGGAAAAGAAGGGTGAAAGCTGGGCTGTTTCTGTGATGGATCTTTCTACGCAGGCGTATAGTACGGTGAATGCGGAGAAGGCGATGAAGTCTGCGAGTGTTATTAAGGCGTTTATTATGGCGGCGGTTTATGATAAGATGGTTTATCCGAATGGAGCGGATACGGCTTCTGAGGAGTATGAGAAGACGTTGAAGCCGCTGCTTACGAAGATGATCACGGTTAGTGATAATGATGCGGCAAATGAGCTGGTGAGACAGCTTGGAAATGGGGATTTTGCTGCGGGGGCGGCTGTGGTTAATGAATTTTGTCAGGAGAGGGAGTATACCAGTACTCATCTTGGGAGGGAGTTCCTTGCGAATGAACCGACGGATGATAATTATGTGAGTGCTTCGGATTGTTGTCGGCTTTTGTCGGATATTTATAATGGAACGCTTGTTAATGAGAAGGCGGATTCCGATATGCTGGAATTGCTGAAGGGGCAGACTGTGAAGACGAAGATCCCGGTTGGGGTGCCGGATGGGATTGAGACGGCGAATAAGACGGGGGAGCTTTCTGACGCAAAGCTGGGAGTGGTTGAAAACGATATTGCTATTGTTTTCGATGCCACGCACCCTTATGTGATTGCGGTGCTTTCCAATGATGTTAAAAGTAATGCGGATGCGCAAAATACTATTGCGAAGATTTCTAAAGATGTTTATGAGTTTATGACTTCGCAGAAGTGAAAAACCCCTGAGGGGGGAAAGTATCTCGGAGTCTGCGAAGGCCGAAGTTCCCCCCTCAGACTCCCCCCTTCTTGGC
>NZ_JBBMEI010000129.1:0-4767 GCF_040096655.1 Blautia intestinihominis
TTTGAGTTTGCTTCCATAGTCTCTGGTCTGTGAAATATGACACAGGCTGCAGGTTCTCTGCTGTTTCTGTGGTTTGAAGACTGTTGCATCGGAAAGTTTCCACCAGGTGCTCCATTTGTGTCCGGTCGCCGGGATCTGTTCTGTTTTGGTTTTGTTGCAGCGGATGCAGGTGTAAGTATTTTCGCCGCTGGCGGTGCAGGTTGCCTTTTTGGTTCCAGTCTGTTTCCAGTCGTGGGAAAGTTTCTCGATGACTTTTCCTTCTTTGAGCATTTCTCCACAGTTGTTGCAGTATATATCACCGGTATAACCTTCTGTTTCACAGGTTGCTTTTTTTGCAAATTTTGTGATTTCGGTATGTCCGGTAGCTGGAATGGTTTCCGTTCTGGTTTTCTGGCAGATTGTGCAGGTGTAGGTTTTTTCTCCGTCTGTTGTACAGGTCGCTGCTTTGGTTACTTTTCCGCTGTCCCAGGTATGTCCGAGTGCAGGAATGGTTTCCTGTTTTTTAATTACAGTTCCACAGATACTGCAGTGACTTCCTTCGGTTTTTCCTGCATCCTCGCAGGTTGCTGGTGTTGCCGCATCTTTCACTTCTGTATGACCCGTTTTCGGAACACTTTCGATTCTGGTCTTGTGACAGGTTGTGCAGGTGTAGTTTTTTTCTCCGTCTGTTGTGCAGGTCGCTACTTTGGTTACTTTTCCGCTATCCCAGGTATGTCCGAGCGCAGGAAGAGTTTCCTGTTTTTTGAGCACTGTGTTGCAAACACTGCAGTGGCTTCCTTCTGTCTTTCCGGTGTTTTCACAGGTTGCTGGTGTCGCTGCATCTTTCACTTCTGTATGGCCCGTTTTTGGAATGCTTTCGGTTCTGGTCTTGTGACAGGTTGTGCAGGTGTAGTTTTTTTCTCCATCTGTTGTGCAGGTCGCTGCTTTGGTTACTTTTCCGCCGTCCCAGGTATGTCCTGTTGCCGGAAGGGTTTCCTGTTTTTTGAGCACTGTGTTGCAGACGCTGCAATGGCTTCCTTCCGTCTTTCCGGTGTTTTCACAGGTTGCTGACACTGCCGCATCTTTTACTTCTTTGTGGCCGGTTTTGCTGATGTTTTCTGTTTTTGTTTTCTTACAGATCGTACAGGTATAGGTCTTCTGTCCATCTGTTGTGCAGGTTGGTTGTTTCGTAACTTTTCCAGAATCCCAGGTATGACCCGTAGCTGGTATTGTCTCCTGTTTCTTAATTATTGTACCGCAGACGCTGCAGTGGCTTCCTTCTGTCTTACCAGTATTCTCGCAGGTTGCTGATACTGCTACATCTTTTACTTCTTTATGTCCTGTCTTGCTGATGCTTTCTGTTTTTGTATTTTTACAGATTGTGCAGGTATAGGTCTTCTGTCCATCTGTTATACAGGTTGCTTCTCTTGTTATTTTTCCATTGTCCCAAGTATGTCCGGTGGCTGGAAGGATCTCTGTTCTGACAGTTCCGCAGGTTGTACAGGTGTAAGTCTTTTTTCCATCCTCTGTACAGGTTGGCTGTTTTGTAATCTTTCCAGAATCCCAGGTATGTTTATTTCCCACACAGTCCTTCAACACATGAATTAGCAACTCTTTAGCTGCACTGTTATAGTTCTCTGTTCCAGACGCGGTGATCGTGATCGTTGCATCACCCGCCTGTTTTCCTGTAATTACACCAGTACTGCTGACTGTCACCTTATCTTCCGCACTGGATTTATAGGTGATCTTTCCCTGTCCACTCGTCTTGATCTGTGCCGTTTCTCCTATTGCGAGGTCTGTCTTATCAATGGAGACTGTCAGGTTCTGGGATGCTTTGTTGATCTTAAACTGTTTTTTTATTCTTCCAGTATATTTCCCAATTCCCAGAATTGTAACTGTCGCTGTTCCAACTTTTACATTATTCTCGTAACTTACCCTATAATCAGTATCCTTCACCAGTTTCGTGGAATCTTTTTTCACCGATATCTCCGGCGTACATTCTTTTCCAGTATAGACACATTCAGAGTATTCCAGTTCTATCGTCTTATTCCTAATAGTATCTTTGATATCATCCAGTTTCCATATCGAAAATTTCTGTGCATCTGTCCCGTTATCTTCCCACATATTGAGATTTGTTCCATCCGTGGCAGCTTCCGGTCCGCCTTTCATATCAAGTGCATTCTCTCCACATGCCGCTTTCAGTTTATATGCTCCTGAACTTCCATAGATAAACCATCTCTGTGCCGTATTTCCGTTCCAGCCATTCATCTCCACATTGGTTCCATTCGCGGATTCAAAGTTATGTACTTCCATACAGCGGTCATCCTCTGCGGATGTGATCTTATAGCTTCCATCGCTTTGCAGCTCAAAATACCAGATCTGGTTTGGACTGTAATCTAATTTCTTTACATTTACATTTCCTCCATCATTTGTCGCATGCAGCCAGGTTGCTGTATTGATCAGATATGCATAAAATCCCTTTCCAAGATTATTGCCGCAGGTAAAACTTCTTGTTTCTCCCTCTTTCCAGGCATTGAATTGGCTGTTCAGTGTATATACTCTTACACGATAAGTCCCACTTGCCAGTTTCGCCAGACAGCTGGTACCCTGGACGTTCCAGAATGTCTGTACGACTTCCGTTTCGCTTTCATTAAAAATACGGATATCATATCCCGTCGCATTATTACAGGAATTCCATGAAATCTTTACATTATTTCCATCTGCATCACCGTACTTTTCTACGGATGCTGCTGTTGTTCCCAGATTTGGTTCCAGTTTCCATATCTGGAATTTCTGCGCTGCCGTCCCATTGTCTTCCCACATGTTAAGATTTGTTCCATCCGTAGCTTCGTCTGGTCCGCCCCTCATATCAAGTGCGTTATTTCCACATGCCGCTTTTAATTTATATTCCCCTGAACTTCCGTAGATAAACCATCTTTGTGCCGTATTTCCATTCCAGCCGTTCATCTCCACGTTTGTCCCATTTGCGGATTCAAAGTTATGTACTTCCATACAGCGTCCATCTTTGCAGGATGTAATCTTATAACTTCCATCACCCTGCCGCTCAAAATACCAGGTCTGGTTTGAAGTATACTGTAATTTACGTACACTGACATTTCCCGAATCGTCATTTGTTGCATGCAGCCAGGTCGCTGTATTGATCAGATATGCATAGAAATTGGTTCCTACATCTACATGGGATGGCGATGGTGTTGGTGTCGGGTCTGGACCAATCCCCGGAGAAGATATAATATAACTAAAAGAGTATTTATTCCATATTTTTGCACCTTTCTTGATTGTATTATCCCACTTTACACCATTACTTCTGACTTTTGTTCCATTACTATAATTTCCGTTTCCATTACAATCTACGAAAGTAATTGTATCTCCTGAAACATTCGTAACAAAAATAGTATGACCTGATCCACTGGTATTGCCATACTGTACTAAATCGCCTGCTTTTACATCATTAATACTATATGTTTTCCCCCAAGTTGACGGCATAGAGCCAAAAACATTATAGCCTATTAATCTGGCAAATCCAAAACATTGATGTCCCCCATCAAACCAATCATTCCATACACTGTAATTTGGATAACGACCTCTCAGTTCATTGAGTTTATTATTAAATTCAGATTGTGATATTCCTACCGCTACAGCTTCATCCTCCACAATTTCATCCATATGATCAGAAAACACTTCTTCATCTTCGGTTTCTACTTTATCTGAAATTTCATTTTCAGTTTTATCACTTATATCCACATCCTCAATATTTTCTTTTTCCTCATCAGAAAAGACATCCGTTTCCACCTCGTCACCATCCGCAGTCACATCCGGTGTATCTTCTTCAATTTCATCCTCCACTGAAATTTCCACTCCATCAGAAAAATCACTGGCAAATGTATCTACTGGTAGATTTACTGTGGACATTACCATTGCAGCTGCTATCATGCAGCTAAACCATTTTTTTATTTTCTTTCTCATTTGCAAAATACCTCCTTCTTTATCTGTATGGTACATACTAGTTTAATTTTAGTATATATTTTTACTATTATCAACAATAAATACATATATTGTCTTATTTTTTCCTGAAAAACAAAGCCGACAGTCATCTCTCGTAACTGTCAGCTTCTACTTCATCTTTATTCTATACTAAGTAAGCCCCAAAACCAGTATTTAGAATGCTCATTGCATTAAAACTCATTTAAAATAGGCAGCTATTTTCTTAGCTACCTACCCGCCAATGGAATATTTGGATTCAGGCATTGCCCACGCCTTCCTACGATCTATAACTAGACTAGCACATAAATTTTAAATCATCAACAACTTTTCAAAAAATATCAAATAAATTTTTCTGCCTCAAAACGCAAGTCAATCCTATGGCTTGCGTTTTGGGGCAATTCTTTTGAGTTGTTATTTTACAGTAATGGTAATGCTCTGTTTCTTACTTCCAGATTTGACGGTGATCTTTGCGGTTCCTCGTTTTCTGGCTGTGATTATGCCATTGGCAGTGACTGTTGCTATGTTTTTGTTGGAGGTTGTGTAGGTTACTTTTTCCTGTGAAGTTGATGGCGTTACTGTGGTAGATATTGTTTTCTTTGTTCCTGCTTTAAGGGTAGCTTTTGTGAAGGATACTCTTATTGCAGTTGTTTTTACAGCTCCGCTCTGAACTTTCACGTTGATTCGTTTTACTGCTCCGCCGGCAAGCCGGATGGTTACATTGGTGTTTCCGGTTCTGCCCTGTGCTGTTAACTGGATCTTTCCGTCTTTTGTGTATCTTGTTACTCT
>NZ_JBBMEI010000130.1:0-4622 GCF_040096655.1 Blautia intestinihominis
TTTTCCAATAATTACAGGGATTCTTTGCGCATTTACAGGTTTTTATATAATTTATTTGAAGTAGCACAATAGGTTAATTTAATAATTGAATATGCAGGGGAAATAATGAGAATACAGGATAAAGAATTGAAGGCAGATATAACTAATCAATTAGGAGGTCTAGTGAAATTAAGTAGACGCTTAGATCAGAAAAAAAAAGGTTAAACGTTCGTTCACAACATGGTGAATGGGCGTTTTTTTTTGCCACAAGTATAAAAGGGACAAAAATGTCCCCTTAAAATTTGAAAAAAACGTTTATATGTCCTTTTTCTGATTTTGATAATTGTTAAGATTAGACCATCACAAGAGAGGAGGTAGAAGCAATGACCAGAGATGAATACTTAGAATTTATCAGGCATCAGCCCTACGATTCAATGGGAGATTTTAGCTTCCTTTTGGATGAAAAAGCTGATAGCTCTGAAAATACTGCGACACAAGCAGTAAGAGACAATATGAACGCTGATTAATCTGCTGACAGGTTTTGCCTGTATAGCTGATTGATACATTAAGCAGCAAGGAGAGGCTTCGCAAGCCGCTCGGTATAAAAAAAACCGGGCAGATCGGAGTCTTTTTTTGCTGCTTTTTTTGTCTGCTGACAGCCCGGTGCCGAAAGGCAGAAAGGTGGTTGTCATGCTGACACTCAGAAAATTAAAAGAAATGATAGAGTCCCCGAAGAAAGGCGCAAAGAAGCCGACTCCTAAAAGTTTACGAGAGGGTAAGGCTCCGGTTATTGCTCAGAAAGTAATAAAGAGCGATACCGATCTGGTTACGATCACGGTTTATAAGAATGGATATGTAGTTTATGAGGCAATGAGTCGGGTAACGGTATTTCCAATCGAAGATATTTCCGGCTACCGCTATTCATCCGTGGCTGGAAGTAGTTATGGATGTGACCTGGATGAATCCTATTTTGAAGAAGCGGAATGGTATCTGCGTTTCCTTCTTCATGGAGAGGATCGCCTGAGTATCAATCTGGACAGTCGCAATCAGAAACATTGTGTTTCTTTATCTTCTGCTATGGAAGAAATGCAGTTATGTGAAACGGCAGCCGAGGATATGGAAGAAATGATTATTCAGCAGATGATGACAGAAAACATGATGAATATGCTGACATCAAATCAGAGAGAACTTGTTTATGCTCTTTATTTCGAACACCAGACTTTTCAGGAATATGCAGAGATTCATGGTATCAGTTCAGCAGCAGTCAACAACAGAAGAAAGAAGGCACTTGCAAGACTTAGTGCAAGTCTGACAGCAGATTCCGAAACCGATAAGAAAAAGAATTTGAGAAAAAAATAAAAAAATTTGCGAGAGGGGGTTGGTAAAACCCCTCTGCCGGGCTTTATAGGTGAAGGGTTAATTCTTCAGAAAGAAAAACCCGGACTTGTACCTTGACAATTTCATACCAGCAGCGAGAGGATACCCGGAATTTTTCAGCTACGCATTCTTGCGGCGGAATCCGGTGAAAACGTGAGGGAATACAGATGGGAGGCACCCTTTGCAGGAAAGATTACGAATTACCTCTTGCGGCTTATAAATGCTTGATCCTTATTTAAATTGTTATTTCCATAAACGGAGATAACAGCAGATACCATGTGGCGGTGCTTCGCTTAGTGCAGGTGCCGCCATATGCATGTGCTGTTATCAATGAATTGGTATCAGTAACAGATAAAGTTGTCAGGGAGGTGGTTCCGATGATTGGATAGTGCAGGTACAGACCTGCTGAAAAGAAAAACGATGATAAATGAAGAAAGAGAGGATTAAGTCAAAATGAAAATGAAGTTCAAGAGATTCTTATCAGGGGTTATGGCAGTGGCAACGCTGGCATCGGTGATTGTTCAGCCGGTTGCAGTTTCAGCATCAGAGATTGAGCCGGAACCTCCATCATTTGAACAGCAGTATCCGGAATTAAAAGATGTCCAGGATTTACTTGATTCAGATGAAATTGTAACTGCAAATGATATTGAACTGTCTTATGGAGAAGAATTTGAGGTGGAAGTAGATCTGTCCGGTATCGAAGGGGTAGATGAAAGTAAAATAAAAATCTTATTCCATGAGGCAAAGAACGACGATGGTGCAGATTTTGATATTCACACACCGGATACCTATAAGGCTGTGTATGCTGTGGAGCCGGTTAGCGGACATCCATCTTATAGAATTAGCAGAAATATCACAGTGAAAGAGCCGGAAACAGAGCAGCAGTCAGAAAGTTCTTCTGAGATTGTAGTTGATGATAATGGCGATACAGGAGATACGGAGCTGAGTGATGACGATTCGGATTCGCACCGGGAAACAGAGAATGAGATTGATTCCGAAACTGGACTGACTGTTTCAGAAGCATTAGAACAGGCAGAAAGTAATGGAATTGATCTGTATGCAATGGATGCAGGAGAAACCGTAACCTTTATGGCTTCTGCAGGAAATGCAAGAAGTTCACAGCAGGTTTCTGTTACAAGGGGAACCATGTATCGTTACGCAGATTATGGATATGGTAGTTACCTTACTTATCAGTATACTGTGAAATTTGGTAATGTATCTGCCACAGCATACTGTGTACAGCCATCCAAGCCGGGACCTGGTACTGGAACGTACACGATTAATAAAGTTGGAGATGGCAAGGCACTTGCGAAAGTATGTTATTACGGTACAAAGGCATCTGGAGATGATGGATTCTTTACAGAAGAGAATGGATATGGAAATTTAAGTGCCGGAGCCAGATTTATTCTGGTACACCTCGCAGCATCTTATGCAAATGGTAGTGGGGACGCTTTTTCAGGTGCAAACAGCACTGCACAGAATCTTGCAAAGAAACTTTATAATTATTGCATTTCTCAACCGGATATTCCATCAGTGGCAATGTCTTTTTCAGATGCAAACGTAAAAGCCTATGTAGATGGTAACAGTCAGAGAACAAAGGATATAACGTTTAAGGCAGATGCATTACAGACAATTACTATGAAACTTCCTGCAGGTGTACAGCTTCATAACCTGACAACAGGGAAAACAAGTAAAGCCGGAGAAAGCGTTGAAATCTGTGGTGGTACAAAGTTTTATCTGTCTGCACCACTGACACAGGTAAGTGATGTGGCAGAGAGCTGGTCATCTACCATGAAGGGAAGCATTACAAAAGATTATTCTGCTTATAAGATTACCACAGGATCTGGAACTCAGGATCTGGCACTGGTATTTGGAGAAGGCGTGGATGATGAAAAGTATGTGGACTTCAAAGTATCCTGGATTGAACTGGCAACCGTGGAAGTTGTGAAGAAAGATTCCACAGCAGATGTAAATCTTGCTGGTGCTGTATTTGGCATTTACAGCGATCCGGATTGCAAAAATCTGATTGCAACAATGCCAGCAACAGACAGTAACGGAAAGTCTTCCGCAACAATTGTGAAGACACAGGACACAGTATATCTGAAAGAAGTCACAGCACCGAAAGGCTATGTACTTAATACGACAGCTTACAATGTGAAGCTGGTAGCAAGCAAGACTACGACTACAACCGTACCGGACAAGGAACAGCTTGGAGAACTGACAGTGTATAAAGAAGGTCAGGTTTTTGTTGGTGCAGATGTCAGTGACAGTGGTGTTGCATTTCAGTATGAAAACAGACGCCAGAAAGGTGCAGTATACAATGTATATGCCGGAGCGGATATTATGTCTGCTTATGGTGCGAAGATTTACAGTAAGGGTGATCTGGTAAAAGAAAATCTCTCCACAGATGAAAACGGAGCATGTGTTCTGAAAAATCTGCATCTTGGAACTTATGTTGTAAAGGAAATGCAGGCACCGGAGAATTTCTACAATGCAGGGGAAGAAAAAGAAGTAACGCTTTCCTATGCAGGACAGAACGTGGAAGTTGTATTTTCTGATGTGACATTTACAAATGACAGACAGAAAGCAGATGTGAATGTTGTGAAAAAGGATAACGACACAGAAAATCCGTTATCCGGAGGTATCTTTGCTCTGTATGCTGGCAGTGACATTGCAAATGCAGATGGAACAGTGGTTGTGAAGAAAGGAACACTGATTGAAAAAGCGACAACTGGAGCAGATGGAAAAGCAGCATTTACTGCAGATCTGCCGATTGGATTTTCCTATGTAGTGAAAGAGGAACAGGCACCGGAGAACTATCTGAGAAATTCAAAAGACGTATATACGTTCAAATTTGCGTACACCAATGATAATGAACCGAAAGTTTCATTTACACATACGTTTGTGAATGAGAGAGTCAAAGCTAAGATTACTCTGGAAAAGAGAGACGTTGAGACGAAACAGGCAGTTGCACAGGGAGACGCAACACTGGAAAAAGCAGTATATGGACTGTATGCCCGTAATGATATTGTTCATCCGGACGGTGCGACTGGTGTGATCTACAAAGCAGGGGAACAGGTTGCTACACTGACTACGGATAAGAATGGACAGGCTTCTGTGGATAATCTGTACCTGGGAGATTACTTTGTGAAGGAGATTAGTCCATCCGTTGGCTATCTGGCAGATGAAAATGAGTATGACCTGGTTTGCAACTATGAAGGGGATCTGGTTGCTGAGGTTAAACGTGATTGTACTTCACTGGAACA
>NZ_JBBMEI010000131.1:0-4540 GCF_040096655.1 Blautia intestinihominis
GTATCTCCGAAAATAGAATTTAATCCCGCATAAAATCAAGGTATGTTAGAATGTAGAATTTACTTTTTCATTCAAGCGTGTAGTAGTTATAGTAGCTTGCCCTGCTCTTATCGGTCTTGGTGATCATGTCCTTGGCTTCTTTTGGAGATTTGTTGTGTTTGGCTGCAAGACGGTTGATCCGCCAGTCAAGATCTGCATGTACAAATACACTAAAGCAGTCCTTCCAGTCTGCCAGCGCATAATCTGCACAGCGGCCTACCATAACACACGGACCCTCATCTGCCAGTTTCTTGATCGCATCAAACTGTGCAAGGAAGATCTTGTGGTTCATCGGCATATCCGAAAATCCTGCGGAAGAATATCCAAAAGAATAGGTATCCATGACCAGAGAATACAGAAAACTGTTGGTCGGTTTCTCATCATGATTCTCAAACAGTTCCTTGCAGATACCACTGTCATTTGCGGCATGCTCCAGAAGTTCCTTATCGTAACATTTGATCCCGAAATATTTGGCGATCTCCTGACCGATCTGTCTTCCTCCACTTCCATATTCACGTCCGATTGTGATGATTGAACTTGTACTATTCATAAGCTGTGCACTCCCTTCTGCAAAAACTATAGAAGTATTATACATTATTTTTCCTGAAAATGCCAACAATTTATAATTATTTTACAATTTTCCTGAAATTAGAACAACAATTTGCCGGAAAAGTCTCTTGATTCTTTACTTACGCAATTTATCGAGAAGTTTCTCGAAATACTCTGGAAGCGGTGCCGTAAATTCCAGATATTCCCCCGTCACCGGATGACGGAATCCCAGGATCATTGCATGAAGTGCCTGTCCCTGGAGATGATATGGATTTTTGGATGATCCATACACCGTATCGCCGAGAAGCGGATGACCAAGACTTGCCATATGCACACGGATCTGGTGCGTACGTCCTGTTTCCAGGCGGCACTCGATATACGTCGCATTGCCGAAACGTTCCAGGACCTTATAATGTGTCACGGCTTCCTTGCCGTTCCTATGATTGATCGCCATCTTTTTGCGGTCGATCGGATGTCTTCCTACCGGCGCATCGACAGTTCCCTCATCTTCTTTGATGTTTCCCTGCACAACTGCACGATATCTTCGTTTGATACTGTGCTCCTTGAGCTGCTCTGCAAGGTCTCTGTGGGCTCCGTCCTCCTTGCAGATAAGAAGTGCCCCTGTTGTGTCCTTGTCGATCCTGTGCACGATTCCGGGGCGCAGAACGCCATTGATCCCGGAGAGATGCTCACCGCAGTGCGCCATGACTGCATTGACCAGAGTTCCCTCCATATGTCCGGCACTTGGATGCACGACCATATCCTTTGGCTTATTTACCACCATCAGCCATTCATCCTCATACAGGATATCAAGAGGGATCTCTTCCGGTTTGATATCGAGCGGCTGCATATCCGGCACCTGAAGTGCCACCTCGTCACCCGCCTGCGTCTTATAATTTGCCTTTACTACTTTGCCATTTACAGAAACCATCTGGTCTTTGAGAAGTTTCTGCAGATAAGATCTGGAAAAGTCCAGGCATACATCCGCAAGATAGCGGTCAATACGGATGCCGGCTTTTTCCACATCCACTTTAAAATTTATTGTTTCCATAGATTATTTATCCTTTATCTTTGAACTCAGGAATTCAAAGTCTTCATCCTTGTATTTAAAGACTACCAGAAGCACCAGCACGATCCCGCCGCATACCACATAGATATCCGCAATATTAAACACAGGAAAATCGATCAGGGAAAAATAGATAAAATCCACCACATATCCTCGGAACAGCCGGTCAATAAAGTTCCCTGCTGCCCCGCCAAACAATACTGCTCCTGTGAGCAGCAGTGGCAGATAATATCTGTTCTTCGGTATCCTGACAAAGACCCCGATCAGTGCAATGCAGAATATCACACACATGCCGCCAAATAAGAACTGTCTGCCTTCCAGCATGCCAAATGCCATGCCGCGGTTCTCTACATAAGCAAGTTCCAGTACACCTGGTATCAGTGAGATACTACTGTGATCCTTCAGGTGCAAAAGAGCTTCATGCTTCGCAACCTGATCCAGCAAGATCAGTACAAGGATCAGTCCGCTACATAGAATTGTAGTCCTTCCTGTGTCAAACGTATCCTGTTTTTTCATTTAAGGATCTCCCTGATTCCCTCCAGCAATTCCTCATCACTTACAGAACGGTCAATAAAACTGTTTCCTATTCCCTTCATCAGCACAAATTTGATCTGTCCCTGTTCCATCTTCTTGTCCTTTTTGGTGACCGCAAGGACTGCTGCCTCGTCAAGACCTTCTGCACTGACAGGAAGATCATAAAGAAGACAGCCTTCTCTGATCCTGTTATATTCTTCTTCTGTGAGGAGCTCTCTCTTCCAGGAAATATAAGCAGCAGCCACAAGTCCGATCGCAACGCACTGTCCGTGCAGCAGCTGGAAATCCTTGAGCTTCTCCACTGCATGTCCTACAGTATGACCAAGATTCAGAAGTGCACGTTCTCCCTGTTCCTTCGGATCACGCTCTACAACACCGGCCTTGATCTCACAGCAGCGGCGGATCATTTTTGCCAGGGCAGCAGTATCGAGGGCACGGATCGCCTCATGGTTTGCAAGCACATATTCATAAAAATCCGCATCACAGATCAGACCTGTCTTAAGTACTTCACCCATTCCGCAGGCAAACTCTACCGGTGGGAGGGATTTCAGTGTATTCATGTTCATATAGACAAGGCGCGGCTGATGAAAAGCTCCGACCATGTTTTTGTACTGGTCAAGGTCCACACCTGTCTTGCCGCCTACACTGCTGTCCACCTGAGAGAGAAGTGTTGTCGGGATCTGGATAAAGTCAATGCCTCGGAGATACGTCGCTGCTCCAAATCCGGAGAGATCGCCTACCACACCGCCGCCAAGCGCAACCACAAGACTCTTGCGGTCAAGCTGATTCTCGATCAGTGCCTTGTATAACTGCTGCACCGTATTCAGGTTCTTGTTTCTCTCACCTGCCTCAAAGACAAAGACAGAGACTCTGGATGCAACCTGCGTAAGAACACGCTTTACTTTCTCTGCATAAAGAGGTTCCACATGGGTGTCTGTCACAATACAGAGATTACGTCCTTCCAGTCCCTCTGTACAGATCGCGTCTGCAAGTCTGTCAAATCCCTCTTCAAAATAGATCGGATAATAAAAATCTCCATTTCTTTTTACCTGTAAAATTTCTTCTGCCATGTCTGCCTCCTCTGTGATTTACTGATAACGGCGCAGCTTCACACTGTTCCGTCCCTTTTTTGTCTGCCGGGAAACTCCGTCAAAGATGAAACGTCCCTTTCCGCGGACTGATATGATATCCCCTTCCTTCGGCTCATAGCCATTGGAAGTGATGAGTTTGCCATTTACAAAAACCTGCCCGTTCTCGATAAAAGAAACCATGCTGCTTCTGGAAGCCTGAAAAGCAAGTGCGATCAGCGCATCCAGACGTACCGAAGAACAGGTTCCTGTGACAAGTGCAAACTGTGGTTCCGGATAATGCTCCGGGTTATCCACAACAGAAACCTTCACCGCAGTATGACGGATCCGATCAAGATTATCCACAAGAAAATCTGCGATCTTGTTGTGGCAGAAGATCCAGGCCGTATGTTCCTGGATCAGAATATCCCCGATCACGGAACGCTCGATCCCAAGGTTTAAGACTGCCCCCAGATAATCCCTGTGACCCAGGTCCTCTGAAAATTTCCTGGCCTTCGGTTCAACCTTAAGACAGGTGATCGGATATTCCCAGGTAAAAGCAAGAGCATCAGGATGAAACGCTATCATCTGACGCTCTGCTTGCTCATAACCGCCGAAGCATTCCGTCACTACACCAGGAATCTGATTCTTTCGGTTGTTTACGATATTTTGTTCGTTTAAATTAAGGAAATCCGAAAATGTGACAATGTCTCTCCGATAAGAAAGATTTGCCAGTTCCCGGATTCTCTTAATGAAAAATTCTTCTTTTTCCATTGTGCATTAATAACCTGCTCTTACAGAAGGAGTAGAAGTGCTTCCAAGAATATTCTGAAGGTCACCTGTGATATCTACACCTTCTGGTCCAAGGATAAAGATATAGCTGGATACTTTCTGAAGGCTTCCACCGAGGGAATAACATGCACCTGATGTAAAATCAATGATCCTCTGTGCAAGTTCTACATCAATACCTTCCAGATTCAGAACAACTGTAGATTTCTCAACGAGAGTATCTGCGATCTCACGTGTATCCTCCATAGAAGACGGTTTGATGACACAGACTTCCATATTTACAGGAAGACTGGATCTTCTGCTGCTTCTCATTGGTGTGATCTTGGAAGAAGTACGTACTGGCTTGTCCTGCTTTGGTGCAGAAGTGGTTTTAAAGGTCTGCTTCGGTGCAGGCTGCTTCACCTCTGCCTTTACTGGCTCTTCTTCCTCATCTTCTTCGTCCTCGTCAAAAAAATCATTCTCTTCTTTCTTTTTGCCGAATTTCTGGAAGAATTTC
>NZ_JBBMEI010000132.1:0-4262 GCF_040096655.1 Blautia intestinihominis
CTCTTACAAATACAGTACCTTTCTGACCTTCCATCAGAGAAGTTACGATTTCTTTTTCTGTTGTGAGAACTGTGATCTCGGAATCATATGTGAGGTGATCGTATCCTTCGAACTCTGTCGTTACATTGACATCGATCTCATCATATACGGTAGCGTCAGCTCCCATGTAGTTGGTCACTTCACGTGCAGTACGTGCTTTGACTCTCTGCGCTTCCATTGCTTTCTGGAAGCCGTCTTCGTCGATTCCGTAACCCTTTTCCTCAAGGATCTCTTTGGTGAGGTCAAGCGGGAATCCGTAAGTATCGTACAGTTTGAATGCATTTTCTCCTGAAAGGGTTTTTACTCCGGCTGCTTTCATCTCTTCTTCCATGTCTGCAAGGATGCGGAGACCCTGGTCGATAGTCTTGTTGAACTGGTTCTCTTCGTTTGTCAGGACTTTGAAGATGAACTCTTTCTTTTCTTCCAGTTCCGGATATCCTGCTTTGGATCCGTCGATCACTTCTGCACTGAGTTTTGCAAGGAAAGTTCCCTTGATTCCCAGAAGACGTCCATGACGTGCTGCACGACGGATCAGACGACGAAGTACATATCCACGTCCTTCGTTGGTCGGCATGATACCATCGGAGATCATAAATGTTGCAGAACGGATATGGTCTGTGATCAGACGGATGGATACGTCATCCTGATAGTTCTTCTCATATTCCTTGCCTGCAATCTCGCATACCAGGTTACGAAGTGCACAGATGGTATCCACATCAAAGATAGAATCAACATCCTGAACAACAACTGCCAGACGCTCAAGACCCATACCTGTATCGATGTTCTTCTGTTTCAAGGTTGTATAGTTTCCGTTTCCATCGTTCTCAAACTGAGTGAATACGTTGTTCCATACTTCCATGTAACGGTCGCAGTCGCAGCCTACAGTACATCCAGGTTTTCCGCAGCCATATTTCTCTCCACGGTCATAGTAGATCTCAGAACATGGACCGCAAGGACCTGCGCCATGCTCCCAGAAGTTATCTTCCTTACCGAAACGGAAGATTCTGTCTGCCGGAATTCCGATTTCTTTATTCCAGATGTCGAATGCTTCATCATCCTCCAGATATACTGACGGGTACAGTCTGTTTGCATCCAGGCCAACGACTTCTGTCAGGAATTCCCAGGACCAGTGGATCGCTTCTCTCTTGAAGTAATCTCCAAAAGAGAAGTTACCAAGCATCTCAAAGAAGGTACCGTGACGTGCTGTCTTACCAACGTTTTCGATATCACCGGTACGGATACATTTCTGACATGTGGTGACTCTTGTTCTCGGCGGTTTCTCTGCACCTGTGAAATATGGTTTCAGTGGAGCCATACCTGCGTTGATCAGCAGGAGGCTCTTGTCTCCCTGAGGTACCAGGGAGAAGCTTTTCATTGCGAGATGTCCTTTGCTCTCCATGAAATCAAGGAACATCTGACGAAGTTCGTTTACTCCGTATTTCTTCATGATTCTTTCCTCCTAAAAGTATTTATCAAAAAAACACTTATTATTTAGCATAAACTCTGTTGAATTTCTTTTTGCCTCGTTTGAGGACAACACCGTCACCTGCGAGTGCGTCTTTGGCAACTGTGTGTTTGATGTCTGTGATCTTTTCACCGTCGATGGAAACACCGCCCTGCTCGATCGCACGACGTCCCTCAGAACGTGTCGGAACGAGGCCTGTCTTGATCAGCATTGTGATAAGGTCGATGGTTCCTTCCTCTGTGAAATCTTCATCAGTCAGCTCTGTGCTTGGCATATGTGCAGTGTCTGCGCCGCCAGAGAACAGTGCTCTTGCACCTTCCTGAGCTTTCTTGGCTTCTTCTTCGCCATGAACCAGGTTTGTCAGCTCGTATGCAAGGATCTCTTTGGCTTTGTTTAACTGGCTTCCTTCCCATTTGGCCATCTCATCGATCTGCTCAAGTGGAAGGAAAGTAAGAAGACGCATGCATTTGATAACGTCTGCATCGTCTACGTTTCTCCAGTACTGGTAGAAATCAAATGGAGATGTCTTGTTCGGATCAAGCCATACAGCACCGGACTGTGTCTTACCCATCTTCTTGCCCTCTGAGTTCAGAAGAAGTGTGATGGTCATAGCGTATGCATCTTTGCCAAGTTTACGACGGATCAGTTCTGTACCGCCGAGCATGTTGCTCCACTGGTCATCACCGCCAAACTGCATATTGCAGCCGTATTTCTGGTATAACATATAGAAGTCATAGCTCTGCATGATCATGTAGTTGAATTCAAGGAAACTAAGTCCTCTCTCCATACGCTGTTTGTAGCACTCTGCAGTAAGCATACGATTTACTGAGAAATGAGCTCCTACATCACGAAGCAGATCTACATAGTTCAGGTTCAGAAGCCAGTCAGCATTGTTGACCATCAGTGCCTTGCCATCGGAAAAGTCGATGAAGCGGGACATCTGTTTCTTGAAGCAGTCAATGTTGTGCTGGATGGTTTCTTTTGTCATCATCTGACGCATGTCAGTTCTTCCTGAAGGGTCACCGATCATACCGGTACCGCCGCCGAGAAGTGCGATTGGACGGTTGCCTGCCATCTGGAGACGTTTCATCAGGCAGAGTGCCATGAAGTGTCCTACATGAAGGCTGTCTGCGGTAGGGTCAAATCCGATGTAGAAAGTAGCCTTACCGTTGTTTACCATTTCTTTGATCTCGTCTTCGTCTGTTACCTGGGCGATCAGGCCTCTGGCCTTAAGTTCTTCCCATACTGTCATAATAATTTCCTCCTGTCGCGGTATTCATCATCAGGTGCGTCCAAAGGCGCCTCCTCGATATGCAAAAAAGCCCGGTTCCTGTCCTTCTTAGGACGAGAACCGGGTCCCGTGATACCACCTAACTTCGCGGAAAATCTCCCGCCTCATTGAGCACGGTAACGAGTGCCACTCCGTCGCAGCCTACTGAAAAAAGTTCGGTGCGAAGCTCCGGGATGTATTCGCAAAAGTACTGCACGCGCCTCTCACCATCCGGCCGCTCTCTGTGTGTGTTGCTTCTGTTACTTCTTCCCTTCAAAGCCGTTTCATATACTTCTAAAAGTATACAAATTGGCTTTTTGTTTGTCAAGGGTGTTTTCTTATTAGTTTAACAACTTAAAGCGATAACGTTATTGTCAGAACGATTCACAAAAACTTATCTATGAGCTGCCGCCATGCAGTGCTTCGCATTATCAAGGATCTCCTGCGGATTATCAATAAAGATCTCGTCGGCCATCTGCCGTCCCATTTTCTTTGTGACATAGGCATAGGCATCTCCGATCCTTGTGACACGGTGTTTGCTTCCATGGCAATCAGAACCAATATAACTTACAAGTTCTTCTTCCAGAAGTTTCCCGCAGTATTTCTTGGCTGCATGTCCGTTCTTGCCGATCACACTGTCTGCATTGACCTGCATCAGTGCACCTTTATTTACAAGATGTTCTACAAAATCCAGATCATGCATGCATCTGTAACGTTCAATATGTGCTATGATCGGCCTGTATCCGCCGGAAAGCAGTTCGTAGATCCTGTCGCTGATATACTTTTCTTCTGTACTTGAAGAAAATTCTGTGAGCACATATCTGGAACCAGCCATCGAATAAACCTTGTCAGAACGCAGATAATCCAGCATTTCTACATTTGCATGAAATTCACATCCGAGGAACACTTTGAAATCTGGTCCGATCTTTTCCGCCAGTCGTCTCAATACCAGAAAATGCTTTTTGATAATTTCCGAAGGAGTCTCAAACATTTCTCTTCTGAAATGGGGCGTCACAATAATCTTACGCACACCCTGATCGTACTCCATCTGAAGCATAGCAAAAGCTTCTTTTACACTCTGAGCTCCATCATCGACTGCCGGTACAATATGGCAGTGCATGTCAAACAGTCCCCTGTCTGCCATTCCATCCTCTCCTTTTCTTTTTCTGCTGTGTTTACCCGGGTATTATATCCCATGGCCGTTTCTTTTGCAACTGGATATTTTTTCACACCGGACATCCTATCTACATAAAATGAATTGTAGACAAAAAGCTGGAGGATTTTATAATGAGTGATTTGGCTGCTACAAACTGTGGATGTAACAACGACTGTGGCTGTGGATGCAACAATGGTTGCGGATGCGGCAACGACTGCGGATGCGGCAATGGAACCAGCCTTTTTGGAGGCAGCTCCTGCAACTGTATCCTCTGGATCATCATCCTGATGTGCTGCTGTGGCAACAACGGCTGCGGCAATGGCTGTGGATGC
>NZ_JBBMEI010000133.1:0-4151 GCF_040096655.1 Blautia intestinihominis
CCCTTTTGCCGGAGATAGGACAGGGCTTCGCTGACTGCCTTTAAGTCCTGTGAAGTCCCCCGGTTCTGTCCAGCCCTTGTCCAGTCCTTCCGTTCTTCCTTTCGTATCTCCATATACTTCATCAGCAGATTGGGAAGAAGTGTCGCTTCCTCCGCCGCTTTTTGTGCAAGCAGTTCTTTCCGTTTTTCGCCCAGCTCGGTAATCCAGCCTTTGAGGTTTTGGATAAGCTGCCGGATGGACTTCATCAGGCGGTTGGCGGCTCTGATTTCCCGGTTCAGGTTGCCGATATTCGTCTGGATACCACGCTTTTCCATCTGCCAGACAGCAGCCCCTTCATGGACAGTGGGGATAATATCAAGCCCCTGTCTGGCATAGGAACGCAAGTCCACACGCTCCGGGCGGTCATTGGCTTCCAGATAACGGTTCTGGATGACCTCCCATTCATGCCGCCAGATTTCACAATACTTCTGGTCGTTCCAGTCAACCGTATCCTCCTTGTGGCTTTTCCACCTGCCGGACGGAAGTTTTATCCGTTCTCCGCTTTCATCAAGGTCATAAACCTTGCGGCTCTTGGGAAGCCATTTCCCATGTTCGTCCATTGCCCTCATAGTGAGCAGGACATGGGCGTGGGGATTGTGTCCCGGCGGATGGGGGTCATGGATGGCAAAGTCAACGATCATGCCTTTGGAAACAAACTGCTGCTCACAAAACTCCCGTACAAGGACAGCGTACTGGTCAGGCGGTATCTCTCTGGGAATGGTAAGCACCCACCTCCTTGCAAGCTGGGAGTTCCATTGTTTTTCCACAGCTTCGGCGGCGTTCCATAGGGTATTGCGGTCTGCATACTCCGACGGAGCATTTGCCGGGAGCAGGATTTCATTGTGGACGATACCACGCTTTTCCGGGTAGTGCTTCACTTGCTGGTCGTATTCACAGAACAGCTTTTCGCCACTCTAGTAAGCGGCGGCGGCAACCGCAGACTGTCGCTGGCTGCGCTGCACAATCGTGATTTCGTTGTGTGGACAGGGCATTTCGTGTCCCTCCTTTCGGTAATTGGTGGATGGGGTGGCGTTTTACCACCTCATTTTGGACAGAAAAAAGCAGGAGACCTTTTTCAGATTTCCTGCTCGGTGTGCCGCTGTGTGGGCGGCGGGTATTTAATTGTAAAAGTTCGGGGCAAGTTGACCCGATGTGAAGCTGACAAACTGGAAGTTATCTTTATGCCAAGTTTACTTGTCAATCACAAAATAAGCAATCACCATTACCAAAGAAATGGTCAATCCTATGTAAAACTCGGGGAATGCTAATCGAATGCTATTCTGTAAACTGACTTCACCGGTGACAGTCAATGTATGCCAAGTGAGGAATTTATATATTTCGGAAACCACAATCCCAATCGTGCCTAATGCGCCTAAACCTTTACTAATACCTCGCTTCTTGAAGGGAAACCATACTCCTAAAACAAACAAAATGACAGACACCATTCCAATAGGATTGAGCAGATTTATCAAGCCGGTAATTTCCTGTACACCTTTTAATCCACCATATTGGTTAAATAACATTGGTAATAAACTGATCAGAAACGCTATTGATAGAATCATTTTCTTTTTCATCCATTCACACTCCTTCGCCAAATTTCTGATTTTTTCTTTTAAAAGCTGGAATTTTTCACTTCTTTATCTTAGGAGCAATAAGCAGCACTACTGTCACAAGAAAATATACACCATACAGTAACCAAGTAATTGTATTACTCCAAGGGAAACTCTTTTCTGGATGATTCAATGCAAACATTATAAATACAATAGCTATAATCAACATTGTCAAACCGATAATCCTTGATATACTCTTTTTCATGTAAAGTCCCTCCTTATCAAACTTGAATTTATGCCTTTCTCTTAAGTGATTTAAAAAATAATCCACTCACAATCAACATCAGCACAGCCTGAACATCTGAAGCAATCAACTGTCCTATTGCAGCTACAGGAATAGGTTGCAATGGCCATGGTTCAACAAATGAAGCAAGGCAAGCCCTAAAAACCCAAACCACTGTAAGAAAGAAATAAAAGTAGATTACTTCCCGATTCATTGCCAATGCTCTTTTGCCTAGCATGATAAGCAGCACACTTAATCCAAACAGCAATAATGAAAAGCAGTAATTGGTGTAATCAATCCCTACTATAAGATTCTCATACTGCATTGGAAGATAGTCATACCATTGAAACATCCATGGAACAAAGAAATGCCATAGTCCAACCAAAGCGCTAATTACAACTGTAATAAAATATAAGATGCGTATTCCTTTTTTCAAAACAATTCTCCTACATACTTGAATTTATATATGTCTTTGCAAATATACCATATCTATTAGCTGTACACCGCCCTCATAAATTGTGTGGTCATAATTGTCAGTAAAAAAATTGGGAATCTTGTGAGAACGAACAAATCCACATTTTTCATAAAATGGTATCGTCAATGGACTGTCACCTGTTCCAACTTGCAAAACAGAATATTCATCTGCATATTTACTGGCAAGAAAATCAATTAGTGCTTTGCCATAGCCCTTTCCCTGGTTTTCCGGATCGACTGCGATATTCTTGATTTCAAGTATTCCGTTACCTTCATCGGTGACAACACATTCAGCTTTTACATCATTATCTTCAAGCACATACATAGTTCCTTTTTCAAGATAACGATCAACCATGCTCTCCTGTTCATCAGCTAATAACAATAATGATATAAACTGCTTTTTATTTTTGTTAACTTCTCGAATTTTCATACAACTTGTTACTCCATCAATTGCCATCTAATTTAATTCATCAAACTTGAATTTATTTGGAAGATTTTATTATCCATTCATCAAGAAATTTCATTTGTTCATCCGCATGAAACCAATGTTCTCCATTTTTCATAATAGAAAGTGTTGAATTAGTCCTCTGTACAAATTCAAATATCGTTCCATAAGCGGTAAGATTATCTTTTTCACCATACAAAATGTGCGTCGGGATTTCCCATATAATAGGATTTTCTCTTGCATAGCAAAGATAATCCCATGAAAGAGTCTCTCCAAAGGTTGTCTGAATTTCTTTTTTCTCTTTGAGTTCATCCTCTGTAACATTTGCCCAAATCATCATATCAGCAATAAGCCTTTCCATATCTACAACGGGCGAAATAAAATATGCTTTCTCTATTTGCTGATTTGATAAGGCATTGATAGCAAAATACGCTCCAATGCTATTGGCAATTACTTCAACAGTCTTGTAGTTTCTATAAATTGAATTAAAAAGTAATGGAAATTCTTCTTTTGCTTCCCATGGAAACTGTGCAGTATAGTCGAGACCAATCACATCACAATTACTAAAGAGCGGTTTGTAATGAATAGCTTCTTCAGCATTACCACCTTTTCCATGTATATAAATAACTGCTTTATCCACAATAGTTATCCTCCACAAATTCAAATTGTTACACTTAAAAAAGCGGAATTTCACCATCATAGTTTTCTGCTTTTTCCAATAGCGGTCCTTTAGCTCCCATCGTAAACGCGATGTCGCTACTGCGGATAGAGAGCAGCTCCATTCCGGGTCTCACCTTCAAAAAATCCATCATTTTCTTCGTAAGAAGAATTTGCCCCTCCTGTGAAATCTCTACCCAGCAGTAGGAACGCCCCTTGTATTTGATAAATTCGCCAGAATCTGCTGAGTAGTCAAGCAACGGTGGAGTATCGTCCAAAATGTGACCAAGTTTTGACGGATGCAAAAGGCCTTTCCGGGTGACGCAGAAGCCACCGGTAATCTTACTTCCGGTAAAAAGATATACTTTTCCTTCATCTGCAATGTGATATTCTTCCATTGCCTGCGGTGGAATCCGCAATGTTCCATCCGTCCGAATGAGTGATTTCCCGAAAATAAATTTTCCTCCCTTATTCATTTGTGGCATAAAAACACCTCCTGAAATTCCGATTTTAATGTCTCTATTATACCATAATGATACTATTATAAAAAAGGAAAAAGAGCTCCTTCGAGCTCTTTTGATTCAGTTCTGCAAACTGAGATTTGACTTGCCTATTTTCTTAAAATCTCATGTGGAGCTTCTATTTCATTTGCCAAGGTATGCTCTGTTAATTCTGACATCAATTTCAATTTTTTATTAATCAA
>NZ_JBBMEI010000134.1:0-4047 GCF_040096655.1 Blautia intestinihominis
AAGAGCCGGATGCGGAAAAGCCGCACGTCCGGAATTCTGTGAGGGATACATTCGGTAACGGATGTATCTACTCGACCACATCAACTTTTAAGAGAGTAAAAGTTGCACGCCTCTAGGGAAACAGAATTGTTTTTCCAGGGAAAAAGTTGCCCTTTTCGGATAATAGTTGATACTTTGTAAAATAAAAGTTTTTAAAAGAGTGTTTTATAATGCGTTTTTAGGTGGCTCTGATGCGAAAATGGGAAAATTTTTGATAAAAGTTGATGTCAACTTTTAGGAGGAAACCATATTCATAAAAGTAAATATTTGATAGGTTTTCTTCTGGAATAAAGACTATATTATTACATATAAAGGAGCTTTGTTTTGGGTAAACCAGAAGAAAGGCAATGGATCCAGATTATTCTGTAAAAGACATAATAATTATAGAATTGAATATGTTTGCAAATTTTATAAAACGAAATGAAGTGTGCTATGGGTAATACAATATGTGACTTATTATGTCGTAAGTGGCATAATGGATATCTGCGCCAGAATCAGCAGTTCCGTGCGGCACTGGAGAGAGAAGCGGCAATTCTTGCGGCGCGAAAGTGCACACCGCTGGATGCAGCAGAATTATGGGTGATTCTTGCACGGCTGGACGCCGCAGAAGATGAAAAGATACGGGGTGAATTGGATCGCGAACTTCATAAGAAGATTGCAAAGATCGCAGATAACCCGATGGTTTACAGTGTCCTTGCGGCAGCGGATCAGCTTACTGAGAGTATTGTTTCCGGGACGAGAGACTACATTATGAAAAAGAATAATTCTGCCAGAGAGATTGATGATCAGCATCATCGGCTTGTTGAAGCGATCATCAACGGAGATGTAGAGCAGGCGGAACGCTGTATGTCCGAACATATGGATACGATTGAACGTTATATGGAAGAAATGCAAAAAAAATCCCGAGAAATTTTGGGCATTTTTACAGAATAAATTGATATGACCTCTATTGTATTTTGGTAATACCAGTGGTATAATTAAAATACAAATTGGTAATGCCAATAAATAAAATCGGCACTACCGGAAAGAGGGACGAAACAATGGGATATGTGAAATGGTCATATGAGACACTGAATCATTTTTGCGGAGACGTATTCAAGGCGTTTGGTTTTACAGAGGAAGAAAGCAATCAGATCAAGGATGTGCTTCTTACTGCTGACCTTTATGGGATAGAAAGTCATGGTATGCAGAGAATGGTGCGTTATCATAAGGGAATCGAAAAGGGAACGATTCATCCGCAGGCAAAGCCTGAAGTTGTATTTGAAACACCGATATCTGCAGTGATTGACGGCCATAATGGAATGGGACAGCTTATTTCTGTTTATGCAATGAAAAAAGCCATCGAAAAAGCCAAAAAAACCGGAGTTGGAATTGTAACTGTCCGTGAGTCCAATCATTTCGGTATCGCCGGATATTATGCAAAGATGGCGTGCGATGAGGGACTTCTGGGAATGGCCTGCACCAATTCAGAGGCTATTATGGTTCCTACGTTTGGCAAAAAAGCCATGCTTGGATCAAACCCGATCGCAGTAGCTATGCCGGCAGACCCGTATCCGTTTTTCTTTGACTGCTCTACCACAGTAGTTACAAGAGGAAAGCTCGAAATGTACAACAAGATGGAGAAACCACTTCCTGATGGATGGGCACTGGACAAGGATGGACATGCAAGTACAGACGCACCGGATGTCCTTGCCAATATTGTTGCAAAGAAGGGCGGCGGAATCATGCCTCTCGGTGGAAATGAAGAAGTTACAGGAAGTCACAAGGGATATGGATATGGTATGCTGTGTGAACTGTTCAGTTCCATTCTTTCCATGGGTGTTACTTCAGATCACTGCTGTACATTCCCGGATAAAACAGGAATCTGTCATGGATTTATGGCAATCGATCCGGCTGCATTTGGTGATCCTCAGGCAATCCGCAGACATTTTTCAGAATATCTGGAAGCTCTGAGAGAAAGCCCGAAGGCAGAAGGCAAAGACCGTATTTATACACATGGTGAAAAAGAAGTCTTTGCAGAAAAAGAAAGAAGAGAACATGGAATTCCGGTAAACGACAATACGATGGTCGAACTTGCAAATCTGTGTGGATATCTCAAACTTGACTTTGGTAAATATTTTGAAGGATATGAGCTTCCAAAAGACAGTAAATTCTTTACAGGAAATTATTAATAGATTAGAATAGATGGTTGCTGTGAACGGAGTGAACAGTAACAACAGAAGGCGGCCGGAATCATACGGCTTCACAAAATTTAAGATACCAGGGAGGACAACAGAAATGGATTATGCAAAAGAATCTTTAAGACTGCATGGAGAATGGAAAGGTAAGATTGAAGTTGTAACAAGAGTACCTGTAGAAAATAAGGATGATTTGTCACTTGCTTATACACCTGGAGTTGCACAGCCTTGTCTGGAAATCCAGAAGGATGTAAACAAATCCTACGAACTCACAAGAAGATGGAACATGTGTCTGGTAGTTACCGACGGTTCTGCTGTTCTTGGACTTGGAAACATCGGACCGGAAGCCGGAATGCCGGTAATGGAAGGAAAATGTGTACTTTTCAAGGCGTTTGGCGATGTAGATGCATTCCCTCTTTGTATCAAGAGCAATGATGTGGATGAAATCGTTAATACAATTTATCTGATCTCCGGTTCTTTTGGCGGAGTAAATCTGGAAGATATTTCTGCTCCGAGATGCTTTGAGATTGAGAAAAAACTGAAAGAAAAATGTGATATTCCGATCTTCCATGATGACCAACACGGTACAGCTATCATCACTCTTGCTGGTCTGACCAATGCACTGAAGGTTGTAGGAAAGAAAAAAGAAGATGTTCGTATCATTATGAATGGAGCAGGAGCTGCTGCAATCTCTATTGCACGTCTCCTTCTGACAGCAGGATTCAAAGATATCACTCTCTGCGACAGAAAGGGTGCAATCTACGAGGGACGCCCGGAAGGCATGAATCCGGTCAAAGATGAAATGGCTAAAGTTACTAACCTGGCTAAAAAATCCGGTTCTCTTGCAGATATGTTGGTTGGCGCAGATGTATTTATCGGTGTTTCTGCACCGGGTGCTGTTACAACAGAGATGGTTAAGACCATGAACAAAGATGCAGTTGTTTTTGCATGTGCGAACCCGACTCCGGAGATCTTCCCGGATGACGCAAAGGCAGGCGGAGCAAAAGTTGTTTCCACAGGAAGAAGTGATTTCCCGAACCAGATCAACAACGTACTTGCTTTCCCGGGAATCTTCCGTGGTGCATTTGATGTGAGAGCAAAAGAAATCAATGACGAAATGAAGTTGGCAGCGTCTGAAGCACTTGCAAATCTGATCACAGATGAGGAACTTTCTCCGGAATATATCATTCCGAAGGCATTCGATAAGCGAGTAGGACCAGCGGTAGCCAAAGCGGTTGCTGAGGCAGCAAAGAGAACCGGTGTAGCTCGTATTTAATAATCAAGATATATGCAGAATGATTTTATTGATGGAGCTCTTGGCTTGGAACGAAAGAAGCCGTCGCAATTGTTCCTAAAGTAGAAGAGAAAATCAGAAATTTCAAAGGAACAGTTTTTTTTACACGAGATACGCAGGAGGGAAAGAAACTTCCAGAAGTCCCAATCAAAGTAGATGCTGCATGTTGTGCAGGAGTGACTCCAGAAAGTCATGAGACTGCACTGAAGGCCATGAAAGCGTGCCAGATAGATATTGTTGGATGAACGGATTACAAAAAGATATGGAATAAGGTAAAGCAGAAGCCAGAAAATCAGTAAAGGATTTTCTGGCTTCAGACTGTAGACAAAGCCCTGCTTTTGCAGGGTTTTGCTATTGTTGGAACCGCTTTTCTGATATAATAAATATCAGAAGGGCGGTGTTTTTTATGATGACGAAAAATGCAGATAAAAAAAGAGAACAAATGATGATGTTTTCCATGGATGACATGGTACCTCAAAACCATATGCTGCGATTGATTGATAAAGCAATCAATTGGAACTTTATTTATGATCTGGT
>NZ_JBBMEI010000135.1:0-3952 GCF_040096655.1 Blautia intestinihominis
TTAAGGTGCATTACAGAATTTAATCCCGCATAGTTACTGAGATAATCCACAGCTGGAATTTAGTTTTTCATTTAAGTATCTTCTGCTGTCTGCTGGCTATGTTTTGTTGTGATAATGATAGTAAATTTTGAGAATGAAACACATTGACGACATGTTGACCGGAAGTTGACATAGACATGGAGAAAGTATGAAAAATCAATTGACATTTGCACATGTGACAGGTGCATTACTTTACAATAAAATAAAGACTTACCCACAGCACCGGCTTGTGCGTGACCTGTTTTCGCTCTGCCTGTTGGATGAAGCCTCTGACTATGGTGAAACTTCAGATGATAACATCACATTCAGCCGCTGGTGTAATGGAGCAAGACCTGTTCCTGTAGATATTCTGAATAAATACAAAAATGATACCGGACGTAATCAGATGATTACGGACTTTAAGAACAAGATTATTCCTAATCTTATAAATGTTTCTAATACCAGATATTTGTTGGAAGATATGATTAATAACAGCCGAAAAATAATTGGCATTACCAAAGCTGATGAATTAATTGCCATTGATGATAATGCCACATTTTTTACAGATGTTATGCTTTACGCCATATTATCTGACCATAACAGAAAGAACCTGTATTCACCGGAGCTTACTGACATTCTGCTAAGTAATCGTTTGCCGGCTGTTGTAAAAGAATTCATCGGAAGAAATGATGAGATAAAAGAATGTGGCAGACTGCTTGCTTCTGAATCCGTTGTTTTCATAAATGGAATCGCAGGAATAGGAAAAAGTGAACTGGCAAAATATTATGCCAACAGGAATAAAAAGAAATATACCAATATCATCTACCTGTTTTATTCCGGCAGCCTGCGAAAAGACATTGCAGCCATGGAATTTTCAGATGATACATCAGATATGAATGAGGATGCTCTATTTGACTCACATTACCGACTGCTACGCTCCCTGCATCAGGACAGCCTTGTGATACTGGATAACTTTAATGCCCTTCCTAATGATGATGCTTTTTTCAAAGAATTTGTAAAGAATGATTTTGAATTGCTTGTCACGACACGCTGTGAAGTAAAACAATATGCTTCGATTAAGATTAAAGAGATAGCATCTGAAAAAGACCTTTTACAGCTTTTTGCTTCGCATTGTCCTTATTCGGATAATGATACTGAAACAGTTAAACAGATAATAAGAGACGTTCATTCCCACACCCTGACTGTCGTATTATCAGCTCTTTCACTTGCAGCAGGCGGTCTTGAGCCTGATGAATTACTGCATGAATTAAAGCAGTGTGGGCTTAATATCACAGATAGTGAAGATGTGGAATTATATAAAGATGGGGATTATCATGATGG
The DNA here is from genome assembly GCF_040096655.1 of Blautia intestinihominis. Classification (NCBI taxonomy): domain Bacteria; kingdom Bacillati; phylum Bacillota; class Clostridia; order Lachnospirales; family Lachnospiraceae; genus Blautia; species Blautia intestinihominis. The sequence continues at coordinate 1,360 of NZ_JBBMEI010000135.1, forward strand.
GCTTATGATTGAACATTTGCGTATTCTTATGCAGATCAGCCGGCTTAATTCTTCTCAAACCGATATACTTAAGAACCTGTCAATCCTTCCGGTATCCGGCGTGTATAAGAATCATTTCAGGAACTGGCTGCAGCTCGCCTCTTTGCATGATGTTAATTATCTTGCCCGATATGGTTTTATAATGGATGACATAGAGAATAAGAAAATAAACCTGCATCCTCTGATACAGGAAATCATATATGAAGAATTAAATCCTTGCATTTCCAATTGTCAGACACTTGTAAACAGTCTTCACTCAATCTGCTTGATGCATGGCTTAGAAGTTCGAAAACCCGATAATACGATACAGGCTATGATAAGTGTTGTAGAAAACATCATCAATGATAATTCTGCCTGTTATCTGTTATTCCTTCAGGATATGTTTCCATATCTTGAAAAATACTCTGTCAGGGATTATATGTCAAAACTGGCTGACCGGATATCATACCTTATGGAACAGGAGCATATCGATTCTGTCTGTGACAGAGCATTACTTTTAGACTATAAAGCAGAGCTTGCATACATGAGAAAGGATTATGATGTGGCTGTAAAGAAACGTGAAAAAGCTATACACCTGCTTGAAAATGAAGATGACACTATGAACACCATGAATCAGAAACGCTATATCAATCTACTCTCAAATCTTTATAACAATCTGTCCAATGTATATCTTGCACTTAAAAAAACTGATAAAGTAACCGAAGCCTTACACAAGGCATTTGAGATAAGGATTTCATATGCTGACACCGGCATAATTGAAACGCATGATATGCTCCAACAGATGCTTAATCTTGTAAATATGCTGATACTTGCTGGTGATTTAGAGCTTGCACGGCTTGTCCTTAATCAATATGATGCTCTTGTAACAGATAACGAAGGCTACAACACTTTAGATTATGGCTGCTGCCGACTTGCTTCCGGAATAATTGCATTAAAGAAAGGTAAACCAGTAGAAGCCGAAAAGAATCTGCTGACAGCAGAGAGTATTATCGGTGCTGCTATGGATACCGGTAATTATGATTCAACTTCGTCTGATACTGCTGTTTCAGCATATGATAACTATGTTTCCGGGAATGACTATCTTAAATCTGTATACGGATATCTGAATAATCTGTATGTCAGATGGCACAAGCCTGAGAAAGCACTGGAATATAAAGAAAAATGGCTGAATGCCAGAAATGAACAAAATAAGAATATCACACACAGAAACGCATAAACTATTAATGCCACTAAAAAAATACTGTTTGACATCGCCAGATATCAATGGTATATTATTTATAGTGGTTGTGCTACGGAAACTTGCGATGCCCGTAGCCGGTGGAGTTCCATGCGTGGGCTCCACTTTTTTTATGCCTGTTTCAGAAAGGAAATACTATATGGCAAAAAACTTTCTCACCTATGAGCAGCAGCTACATATTCTTGAATATGACAAGCAACTTGCTATTCCTAATCACGAATATGCCACTAAAAAACTGGAAGAACTCAGCTACTATTCTCTAATAGGTGGATACAAATCTCTTTTCAAACACGCTCCGTCAAATAAATATATTCATGGCGTTACTTTTGATGAATTAGTTTCTTTCTACTACTTTGATGAAGAGCTACGCACTTTGTTTCTGAAATACATTCTTCATGTAGAACGCCATATAAAATCCATGTTTTCCTATCACTTCTGTGAAAAATATGGTGAACAGCAGTCCATGTATCTTGATATAAATAATTATAATCACACCAGAAAGAACCATCGTGAACTGCTTCGCCTGACTCATTCATTACAAAAAGTTATTGCTACACCTAGCAAATATGCCTATATTGAGCATTCAGTCAATACATATCACAATGTACCATTATGGGTTGCAACAAATGCTTTAACATTTGGGCAGATTTCCAAAATGTATCAATATGCAACTACTGATATTAGAACCAAAATCAGCAAAAACTTTCAGAATGTTTCAGAAAAACAATTGCATCAGTTTATCAACATTATAGGCAAATGCCGTAATGTATGTGCCCATGGGGAGCGTCTGTTTTCATTCAGAATTAACGAGACAATTCCTGATACCTTGCTACACCAAAAACTTCAAATCAATCAAAACAATAATCACTATGTATACGGCAAGCAGGATTTATTCGCAGTTGTAATTGCCCTACGCTACCTGATAAATAATGATGAATTCAGACTCTTTAAAACTGCTCTTTCAAAACTTATAAAAACTGTAATTAAGCAGTGTCCTCATCTTACAGAGAAACAATTGCTTGATAATATGGGATTTCCTGCTAACTGGGATAAAATCAGCCGATACAGGAAAATATAATTCAATATCTAACATAAGTTTATTGACATACACATCTTGTAATGTTAATGTACATATGGTTGCGCTACGGAAACTTGCGATGCCCGTAGCCGGTGGAGTTCCATGCGTGAGCTCCACTTTTTTATTTTCCACGAAGGTACCTTAAACTTACTACTTGTATCAATAATTTGCATTATGAGAAGTTCCAGGATGGAACTGTAAAATGTATTGAGGACGAGATACCATTTGAAGTGCCGGAG
>NZ_JBBMEI010000136.1:0-3906 GCF_040096655.1 Blautia intestinihominis
TCATAACTGGATAAAGTTGACTGACGTATACCAATAGCTGCGGAAAAGTTTTTTTGATTCATCTTCAGATCAGTTCGTAGCTCTTTTATTTTTTCTGAAATAGATGATTCCTGCATATTATCCACCTCCTTAAAAGCTCTAGTAGATATGGGGAGTAATCCCCATATCTACTAGAGAGATCACTATTTGCCGGATCTGGTTTTGAACGAAGCAGAACCGACATATGGAAAATATGGAATGTTACGAAAGCAGTTCTTAAAAGAACACAGATCAGCAAGGTATCAGTATCTGTTATTGACTGGAAAACTGAATGAACATCTGAACCAGACAGATCAGGAAGCCAGAGAACAGGTGGAAATGCTTATGAAACAGATGGCAGAAAAAAAGGGTGTAACTGAAGAATTAAAGGTACAGGATCAGATGAAGTGGGTTGGGTTAATGAATAATATAAAAGTTAGTGCAGAAGAGATTATATTGAAAAACATGGTATATGTGTGAGTGTGAGAGAAGAGATCGCTCTTTTACACTTTTGTATATATCAGAATAGCATTTTAGAAAACACTATGGTAAAATAAGGTGAAGGTAAATCGGAATTGCAGATTTAGAAAAATTGAGGGTATTTGAAAAAAGATTGTAACCCTTAAGAGGCGAGAGTAAATATGGTTTATAGGAAATCTTGTGCTGTTACACTTTCTTGACATTTTCATGACTGTTCTAAGGATATTTTTACATTTGCCTGAGCTATACTTTAGCCATACCGAACAACCGGTAAATAAAAAATCAGGAGGAACTAAAATGATGAACAGATTATTCAAAAGAGGAATGTTAATAGCACTTGCAGCAGCAATGACTACATCCGCAGGTGTTCCTGCCATGGCTGCCCAGAAGGAGACACAGGAGGAGACAGTGACTACATCAGAGGTAACACAAACAAATGTAGATTATGGTTCTCTCACTCAGAAGGAGATTGAAGAGTTTAACTCCATTTATGACCGACTTGACGCTATCGACAAAGAGGTAATGAAAGATGCAGATGGTCTTTCTGATGAAGATATCTATGCCAGATACGATCAGTATCAGGATGAAACCGATACCCTCATGGATCGCCTTGAGGAGCTTGATAAAAAAGCCGGGTGGATCGACAACGAGGAATATGAATATTCCGAGGATGAGTATAATGCTCTGTACGATACAGGCAAGCTCACCGCAGAGGAAGCAGAACAGCTTCAGAAAGCATATGAAAGAATCGAAGAAATTGATGCGGAAGTGTGGACGGACGATGATCTTTCAGACGATGAGATCGAAGCCCGCTATGCAAAGTATGATGACGAGATTACATCACTGAACGCACAGATTGAAACGCTTGAAAAGAAAGCGGGTTGGTATGAGGGATACTATGGAAATTTGAGCGAAGATGAAATCAATCAGCTTAACAGTATTTACAATAAAATTGATGCAATCTATGACAATATTTATAACGGCTCTGATAACCTCTCTGAAGAGGAATTTGCTTCTCGCTATGCGAAGTATTCAGATGAGATTGATGCTTTGGAGGCACAGGCAATCGCTCTTGAAGCGAAAGCAGGTGGAACTAAAATACAGATATACTGATTTTGAAAGATATAATATGGGGAATCTCACAGAATTTCTGAGGGGCTCCCCTCATGTGGGATTAAAGATATGGCAAAAAAAATCTATTTGGCAGATGATGAACAGGATATACGAGAAATACTCACAGAATTTTTATCCAATGCCGGATATGAGGTAACAGCATACAAGAATGGTGATACACTCTTTTCTGCTTTTCAGGAGAAGCCCTGTGATCTTGTTATTCTTGATATTATGATGCCGGGTTCAGACGGTCTTTCCATATGTAAAAAGCTAAGGACAATATCATCAGTTCCTATTATTATTTTGACGGCAAAGGATTCAGAGTCTGACCATATGAAGGGATTTATGTATGGAGGGGATGACTATCTGATTAAGCCATTTTCGCCGTCACTTCTTGTTGTCCGGGTAAATGCGTTGTTCCGAAGAGTTGAAATGAATATACCGGTAAAGGCAGATATTTCCTTTGGTGATGTGTGTTTTTCATGGGAGAAGCATAATGCCATTGTGAAAGAGCATGATATTGGTCTGACTATGACAGAATTTTCGCTTCTGGGATGTCTTATGGAACATGGTGGAACGGCAATCCCCCGGAATGAAATTCTCGACAAAGTATGGGGAATAGATTCTACGGAGATAGAAACCAGAGTTGTCGATGAGACAGTAAGAAGAGTCAGGCAGAAAATGAAGACCGCAGGCAGCAAAGTTCGCATTAGTGCTGTCTGGGGCTATGGCTATAAACTGGAGGATTGTAATGAATAAGACACGTTATAAAATTGCCACACTTACAGGTTCCGCCGTTATGGCAGCCATGCTTTTGAGCCTGCTGATTCTGAACATAGTTTTTAATAAAAAAATAGAGCTGAGAGCTGAGAATGCAATTAAAAACGTTTTTACTTTGGATTCAGACGAATATTTGAATTACGAATCTGAAAATGATACGGGCTCTTTATATTATGCCTCACTTGTATATATGGGGGCAGATTCAGAAAACAGGGATGACATATATCAGATTCTGACACCCAAAGAGAAGAAACTTATTGACTGGTATGAAACACACCCGTCTGATGAAATGCAAAGGGCAAAAATTAACGAAGCAACTTATTATATGAAAGCCAGAACAGAGTATTACGAAGACAGCAATGAGAGATTACTTGCTTATGTGGATGTTACCGGCGAACCAGAACTCATAAAAGAAATCAGTTTTGGTGTTTTGCTGGATGCTTTTGTCATTGCCGCTCTCGGTGCTGCCATTGGATATTTTCTCGGGAAAAAACTTGAACAAAATGACAAAGCTCAGAAGACCTTTTTTGAAAATACATCTCACGAATTAAAAACCCCGCTTATGGCAATTTGCGGATATGCGGAGGAGATTGAAATGGGAGTCATTACCGATTATTCTCAAGCGGGCAGAATGATAGTGTCTCAGACGGAGCGTATGAGTAAACTTATTGAGGATATCCTGTATTTATCAAAAATGGAAAGCGGTACGGAACCATTAAAGTGTGAACCAATAGAAATGGCATCACTGGTTCAAGATATTTTGATGCCGCTTGAAGGAATTGTGAACAGGCGAAACCTTTCAGTATCGTTAGAACTGGACGAAGGATATGTCAACGGAGACCCGGAGAAGCTGGAACACGCTGTTGCTAACCTGATAACTAATTCCGTAAAATATGCGTGTAGTCAAATCGAAATATCGTGGAAAAATCAAGTCCTTTCCATCTGGAACGATGGAGGAGAACTTAGCACAGAGGATTTTTCCCATATGTTTGAACGTTTTCATACGGGACAAAACGGAAACAGCGGAATAGGGCTTGCCCTCTCAAAAGAAATCGTTGAAATGCACGGATGGAAACTTAGTGCGAAAAATGACAGGCATGGCATATGTTTATCAATGGTATGCCACAGTTAATTTAGGAACAATCAGGTTTACAGCTTCCAGTTTGTTGAGATGTTGCAAAATTTGGAATCAGGAGAGAATAAGAATGATTAACAATTTAATGTACATAGAATTAAAAATGGGATATTCTGATGATGATCCGGCATGGATTGGATATGTCAAAACTTCAAAAAGTAGAATAAAAATTTTTTGACATTTCTGCACATGCGTGCTAATATGATTATAGAAAAAGAGTGCTACCGATAGACGGTTAGTCCGATATATGTTTTGACAAAAATTGCCGCTTAGTTTACCAGACCAGGGCGGCTATTTTTGTGGTTTAGTTTCTTCGAATTGAGTTTACCTGACGACGATCCAGTCTATACCCTGAAAAAAGTGATGGAGGAATTAGATTT
>NZ_JBBMEI010000137.1:0-3762 GCF_040096655.1 Blautia intestinihominis
AAAGCTGAGAAAATGGCTAAGAAGTATGATTGTGCCTTTGTGGATAATGAAATGCCTTATGGCAGAGTCCCGCAGGGGCATCCGGTGATCGTAGATTATTTCTATCATGAGGAAATCCGTGGGACAGAGAATACCGGAAAAAGAAATCGCTAACTTCAAGTTTGTAGAATTCAAAAATTTAATATGAAATGTGAGATAGAGCGTATGGAAATTAACTATACGTTCTATTTTTTTGCCTTTTTTGAAAAAGTGATTAAAAAACTATTGACATTTTGTTACTGGCAAAACTGCAAAATCGATTTTGATTTCCTGTGGTGCCAGACTTTCACCATTTGATATTCAGGAGCTTCGAGAAATCATGTCGTATGACGAAATGGAACTGGATATGATCGGCGATCAGAGAACAGCCATGTTTGTCATCATCAGTGATACCGATGACACATTCAACTTTGCGTAAAAAGGCTGACATGCTTTTCATGCCGGATGCTTTGAATTTGGCAGTGAGAATGTACTGCTCATCATCGCTGAGATAAAATTGCACCGGATTGGTGCGGTTTCTGTTTGCCATTGAGTCACGTACTTCCTAAAAATGGGTACAAAAAAACTGCTGTAAAATGTTCAGTTTTTACAACAGTCTGTTTCGTGTTTAATTCAATTTTGGGTGTAACTACCCAAGGCAAATTGTAGCAAAGACGGTAGGAAAGTGTGGGGGATTTCGCCTGTGTCATGACACAGGCAGCGCTTGCTATTCTTGATTAGTTAAAGGTTTTTAACTTCCCTGATTTTAAAATAATACCGATCAATAATATCCTGCAATGTAATGGATTTCATTTTATCATCTACCATATTTTGAATTTCATGATAGAAGTCCCCAATAGCGAATTGAATGTTGATACCGATTCCACAATCCGGATTGGTATCTGTGTCCAGGTGAAGCAGCGGCTTATCGCCCTCTACGGCTCGGTAGATGTCATACATATTGATTTTATCTGCCGATTTTGCAAGAGCGGCATTCGCATGACCTTGTGTGTTGACAACAATGCCTGCATTTTTTAGGGTTGCCATAAGCTGTCTGACATAAGCCGGGTTTGTCTTGATACTTTCTGCAATTTTTGTGCTGGAGAGTTGTTCGTCATCTCCAAGAGCAATAAATATAAGAATATGAATGGTGTCACTAAGCTTTGTGGAATATTTCATTTGTCACCTCGAACTTTCTTCTTGCAATTTTAAAATTTACATGATAATATAATTTCAATGCTTGATGTAAATTTAATTTTAACAAGTAAAAAAATAAAAGTCAAGCGAAATAAAAAATGTGGAATCTGATATAAAAAAGGAGATAAAGTGGTGTATGCAAAAGGAGGAACAAGTCAGTTTTCTGGCAGAAAAAATCCGTCAGGCAGATGCCGTTTTAATAGGCGGTGGTTCTGGTCTTTCCAGTGCGGCGGGATATAACCATTATCATTGGCTACCCTATATGGAGGAATGTTTACAAGATTTCAAGGAGTGGTATGGACTGAAATCTCCCTTTGACGGTTTTTACTACTGTTATTCATCGCCGGAACAACAGTGGGCATATTATGCACGTTACATACAAAGTATGTGGGATGCACCTACAGGACAGCCATACTATGACCTGCGTGATATTGTGGCGGAAAAAGAAGTCTTTGTTTTAACAACCAATATAGATATGCAGTTTGAACGGATTTTTCAGAAAGAAAGGATTTGCGATTATCAAGGTAATAGCGGCTATGTTCAATGCAGTCAGCCTTGCCATGACCAAATTTATTCCAATGTAGAAATGATTCGCAGGATGAACGAAAATATCCGGGAGCTGCGTGTTACTTCCGAGCTTCTGCCAAGATGTAATGAGTGCGGGAGAATCATGGTTCCCTGGGTAAGGGATGATACATTTTTGGAGGGAAAAGACTGGAGGGAAGGTGTAAGGCGATATGAGAATTTCCTAAAAAAATATCTCATGAATGGAACAGATAAGAATGTTGTACTGCTGGAGCTGGGGGTTGGCGAGATGACACCCAGTATTATTAAACTTCCTTTTTGGGAAATGACATATAAAAATGAAAAGGTGTTTTATGCCTGTCTGAATCAGAAGAAATCCTCAGCTCCAGAGCATATAAAAGACAAAGGCATTTATATAGCAGGAGATTTGGCAGAAACCCTGCGGGATTTAAAAGAAAACATAGCGGGAAAGGAAATGTGATGAAGATGAATGTATATCAAGAGATAAGTCAAATCATCAAAGAAGCAGATGGTATTTTGATTGGAGCCAGTAATGGTTTGTCTATCGCAGAGGGATATAATATTTTTGCAGATGACGCATGGTTTCAGGAAAATATGGGAGATTTCAGAGAAAAATATGGACTGCGTTGTGTTTTACACGGATTTTCAGTGCCAATGAAGGTAGAAGAAAAGTGGTCGTTTGTAAGCAGACTTGTTAAGGCAAAAGCTATGCAGGATGAGCCGAGTGAGATTATGAAAAACATCTATGCACTAGTAAAGGATAAAGAATATTTCGTAGTAACTTCCAATGCGGAGGATCATTTTGTGCCGGCAGGTTTTGAGGCAGACCGTGTTTTGAAATGGAAGGGAAATTAACCCAGATGCGGTGCAAGAACAGATGTCATGACGAGGTTTATCCTAATCAAAAAGCAGTTCTCGCCATGACAGAAGAGGAAGTAAACGGAAGAGTACCCAAAGAGTTACTGCCGAAATGTCCAAAATGCGGTGGAGATATGGAAGTAAATTGGGGTGAGATGTCCTCGTTTACAGAAACGAAAAATTGGAAGGAAAAGGCTGCCTGCTATCAAGAATTTATTCAGAATTTACATGGAAAGAAGCTGGTAATTCTGGAATTTGGCATTGGTTGGAGAAATCAGATGATTAAAGCTCCTTTGATGCAGCTTGCAGCAGTAGAACCACAGGCAAGATATATCACATTTAACAAGGGCGAAATTTACATTCCAGAGGAAATTAAAGAAAAATCCATCGGTGTGGATGGTAATCTTACGGTAGCGTTAAAGAAAATCAGAAAGGAAATCTAAGGAAAATGACAAGAGAAGAAAAAGCAGTATATTACAAACATAATGGATTTAATTGCTGTCAGTCGGTTATCAAGGCAATGATCGATTCATCAGATTCTGATAAGGAAATACTGACGAATGCTGCATCCGGATTTGCGGTAGGTATGGGAGGTATGGAAGCAACTTGTGGTGCATTGATTGGAGCAACCATGATGGCGGGAATTGTAAAGCCGGGGAAGAAAAGTGCGATAACGGCGCGGGAGATATTAAACAAATTTCAGGAATATTCAGGTGCAACCATATGTAAAGATCTAAAGGGAAAGGATACAGGTGTTGTACTCTGTGAATGCGATGATTGCATTCGCAATGCAATACGGGCTTTTGACGAGGTGTTGCCAATGGAATCAGAAAGGGAAGGATAGACCAAGTAAAGTGGTTAAAGATATTACAGTTGTGAGATAGGAGAATGAAAAAAATGAGCTGTTATGAAAATTTGGTAATGAAAACACAAATGAACTATTCCGGACACTATAGTACCTATGCATCCGGCGGTACTGCTGTAGTGTTGAGCAAACAAAAACCACTTCCTTATGAGGAACAGATTCAGGAATTTGTTCGCAGAGTGCAGGAGGCAGAGTGTATCATAGTAGGCGGAGCATCCGGTTTGTCAGCGGCTGGAGGTGGTGACTTTTATTATAGTGATACCCCTTCTTTTCGTGAG